>QCEM01000022.1 GCA_003280605.1 SAR116 cluster bacterium AG-355-O21
CCATGATACCCCGGCGGCTGACGCGGCGGCGCAACGGCGCGGCATTGATATGGTCGATGAGGCTGTTGTTGAGGTTTTCAAGACTCTGCATGTGGCGCATACGGGGAAACTTTCCCTGGTCCGGGTGTGGCGCGGCGAGCTGCGCGACGGCATGCAGTTAAATAATCAGCGACTGTCCGGGATCCACAGCATGTTCGGCGCCAAACTCAGCCGCTGCGAGCGGGCTGTTGCAGGCCAAGTGGTTGCCCTTGGCCGTCTCGAGGAAACCGCAACGGGCACGGCAGCAACCGCCTCCGGACAAGTATTGAACCAGCGTTTGCCGTGGCCGGCGACACTGCCGTCAATGTATGGCTTGGCGATTCACGCCAGCAATCGCAATGATGAGGTGAAATTATCCGGTGCCTTGCAAAAGTTGGCCGATGAAGATCGCGCTCTGCGGGTTGAGCATAATAGCGAGCTGGCCGAATTAATCCTCCATGGGCTTGGCGATATTCATCTGGCGGTGGTCCTTGAACGGCTGCAAGACCGCTTCAATTTAGCGGTCGACACAGGGGTGCCACAGGTTGCGTATCGGGAAACAATTTCGCGCTCGGCCTCACAACATGCACGGCATAAAAAACAGTCCGGTGGGCATGGCCAATTTGGTGATGTGGTGGTGACCATTGACCCGCAACCACGCGGTGCCGGGTTTCAATTTGTGAGCGCAATAACCGGCGGCGCGGTGCCACGGAATTACATTCCAGCGGTGGAGGAGGGGGTCAAAGACTTTTTGCGGCAGGGCCCGCTTGGCTTTCCTGTGGTTGATCTGGCGGTGACTTTGACCGACGGCAGTCATCATAGCGTTGATAGCTCGGAGATGGCGTTTCGGACCGCAGGCCGGTTGGCGATGAGCGAGGGGATTGCGAAATGTGGCGCGATCTTATTGGAGCCGATCGAGCGGGTTGAAATTTCGACGCCGAATAGCGCCACCGCCCGCATGCAACGTGTGATCGCCGGCCATCGCGGTCAAGTTCTGGGCTATGAGATGAAGCCTGGTTGGCATGGCTGGGATGTTTTCACGGCGTTTATGCCGGCGGCCGAACTTCAGCAGCTGATTATTGAGATCAGGGCCTTAAGCCAAGGGGTCGGCTTTTTTCGCGCCGAGTTTGACCATATGGCTGAGCTGCAGGGCCGTGATCGCACAGAAGTTGTTGACGCCCGTAAAGCCGTGCTTGGCCTGTAAAATGGCTGCTCACGAAACTCTCTCGTGAATTTGATTTGAATACACACGCTCTCCGCTCCATCTTTAGACCATATGATGGGTGTTGATGGAGCGGTGAGATGTTGATCAAGATAAAACGCGGTTGGGAATTACCTGAGACGGCGGCGGTGCCGGAGCACCTTTATTGGTCACGGCGGTCGTTTTTAGCGGCATTGGCGGCTGGACCGATCCTTGCCGGTGGAACCGACAGGCTGTTCGCGGCAACACCGGAAATTGACCCCTCGGCAAGCCTGTATCCGGTGGACCGCAATGATCGCTACACCGTGCAGCGAGCGCTGACCGCTAAAGTTGACGCCACCAGCTATAATAATTTCTACGAGTTTGGCTCCCACAAAGAGATCAGCAGTGCCGCGCAAGCGCTAAAGCTTCGGCCCTGGACGGTCACGTTTGACGGCGAGGTCGAGAATGTGACGACGCTGGGGATTGATGACTTGCTTGCTAAAATGCCCTTAGAGGAGCGTGTCTACCGGCACCGCTGTGTCGAGGCCTGGGCCATGACAGTGCCCTGGAGCGGCTTTCAAATGAGCCATCTGATCAATCTGGCGCAACCACTTTCAAGCGCCAAATATGTAACCATGCAAACCTTCATGGACCCGGAAGTTGCGCCGGGGCAAAAACAGCATTGGTACCCGTGGCCATATGTCGAAGGTTTGACCATGGCCGAGGCGATGAATGAGTTAAGTTTCATTGCCACCGGCCTATACGGCAAACCGATGCCGAAACAAAATGGCGCGCCCTTGCGCCTGGTGGCACCATGGAAATATGGCTTCAAGCAAATTAAGTCGATTGTCCGCTTCACCTTTACCAAGGAGCGGCCAAAATCCTTCTGGGAAAAATTGGCCGCCAGGGAATATGGCTTTTGGGCCAATGTGAACCCTGATGTCCCACATCCGCGCTGGAGCCAAGCAACCGAACGGCTTCTCGGCAATGATGAACGGGTGCCGACACAGCTGTTCAATGGCTATGGTGAGTTCGTCGCCGATCTGTACAAGGGCATGGAAAAGGAACGGCTGTTTATGTAAAGCCCCTTGATCATACACCATCTGCGGGTATGGTCGCGGGATGCGTCTTCTTGCCATCAGCGACCTACATCTCGCCAACCCGATCAACCGTGCGGCCATCGCCGACGTGCCGGATCATGGTGATGACTGGCTTATCCTGGGCGGCGATATTGCCGAGCGTGATGATCATCTAAGGGATGCTTTTAGCTGCTTTAAAGCCCGCTTTCAGCAGGTCATTTGGGTGCCGGGCAACCATGAATTATGGTCGGTTCGGCGACCAGGTTATGCGCCCTTGCGCGGGGTTGCCCGCTACCGGCATGTGGTTGATTTGGCGCGTGCGCACGGCATCATCACCCCGGAAGACCCTTTTCCGCTGTGGCCAAATGTTGCCGATGGGCAACCTGCCTTGGTCATAGCGCCGATGTTTCTGCTTTATGACTATTCATTTCGGCCAGACGATGTGCGCCTCGACCAGGTGCGTGCCTGGGCCGCTGCCGAGCGGGCCACATGCAGTGATGAGATTTACCTCTGGCCCGATCCTTATCCCAGTCGGCAAGCCTGGTGTGCCGCCCGGCTGGCAGCAACCGAGGCGCGCTTATCGGCGCTTGATGCAAACACGCGAACAGTTCTGATCAACCATTGGCCGCTGCGTCGTGACTTGGTGCATCTGCCGCGGGCACCGCGGTTTTCGCCCTGGTGCGGAACGCAAGCAACAGATGACTGGCACCGCCGTTTCCGCGCCGATGTGGTGGTCAGTGGGCATTTGCACATTCGGCGGACCGATCATCGTGATGGTTGCCGCTTTGAAGAAGTGTCCCTTGGGCATCCAAAACAATGGCGGCAGGAACGCGGCATGGCCGCATATATGCGGGAAATCCTACCGGCGCACATGCCGGCCAGTGCCGCCGAAAGCATGTTGGCCGCCGATTAATCAGCGCAACCGATTACAGAACCTCCAGGTGCTGCCGCCGCGTCGGCGGCGGAAACGCGTCGTCGATGGCAGCTAAATCAGCGGCGCTCAACACAATCTCGGCGGCGGCGCGATTGGCACGGACATGGCCCAGATCACCGGCCTTCGGGATGGCAATAACATCATCGCGGCGGATCGCCCAGGCAAGCGCCACGGCGGCCGCATCGCTGTCGTGCCGGCGGCCGATCTCGGTCAAAACAGGATGCCCGATCAGCCCCCCCTGTTGCAGCGGTGAATAGGCCATCAGCGGCATGTTCAGCGCCGCCATTTCGACCAAGGTATCAAATTCGATACCGCGCCGTGAGGGATTGTAAAGCAGCTGATTGGTCTGACAGTTACCGCCCCCGGCGGCGATCACATCATGGAGCCCCGCGGCATCGAAATTACTGATGCCGTAATGGCGAATTTTACCGGCCTGTTGCAGTGTTTCAAAACCGCGAATGCTTTCTTGCAACGCATGCTGACCTGGCCAGTGCAGTAAATAGAGGTCGATATAGTCGCTGCCTAAGCGCGCTAAGCTTTGCTCACAGGCGGCAATG
Source organism: SAR116 cluster bacterium AG-355-O21 (assembly GCA_003280605.1). Classification (GTDB taxonomy): domain Bacteria; phylum Pseudomonadota; class Alphaproteobacteria; order Thalassobaculales; family Thalassobaculaceae; genus TMED26. The sequence goes on from QCEM01000022.1 coordinate 3,772, forward strand.
GTTCCGGCGGCGCTGGCATGATGAGGCAGCACTTTAGAGACAATAAATAGCCCCTCGCGGCGGCCTTTGATGGCTGCGCCAACGACCTGTTCGGCGCCGCCGTCGGCGTACATTTCAGCCGTGTCGATCAGGGTCATACCAAGCTCCATACCATGGCGCAGGGCGGCCACTTCGGCGTTGAAATGGCTCGGATCTTGGCCCATGTGCCAGGTCCCAAGACCCAGGGCCGGGACGCTGTCACCAGCAGGAAAACGAACATCTTTCATTATCGCACTCCTTGGCCTTTGATGCTGACCTGGGCCACGGCAGATGGTTAAAAATAGCCATGACGTGGAGCTCTGAATGTGACCATGCTGGTGTGAGAATGCAAGCTTAGCGACCGGCCGATCGCCGTCTTACGGCTTTTGCCGGCCGAAAAACGACTTGGCCGAAAAACGACTGGGAGCCGATGGCTTTTGAGGTGATGATCGGCGGCATCGACCGCGTGGGCGGCAGCTATAACAAAAGGAGCGATCATGGAGCGGGTTGGTTTTATTGGATTAGGCGATATGGGCGCACCCTTGGCGCGGCATTTGGGCCAATGGTTGCAAACTTCCGGAGGCACGCTGACGGTGTTTGATCTTAACACCGAGGCCATTGCCGCTTTGGTTGCCGAGGGCGCGACGGCGGCAAGCTCGGTTGCAGATTTGGCGGCGCAGGTAGATGTGGTCATCACGGTGCTGCCGAATTCCCCTGATGTGCAAGCTGTTGTGTTGGGGCCGGGCGGGGTTGCAGAACATGCCAAGCCCGGAACCTTAGTGATTGATATGAGCACCATTGATCCGGCAAGCACCGATGCGTTGCACGCCGCCTTGCTGGACCGCGGGATTGGCTTTGCCGATGCGCCAATCGGCCGAACCGTGGCCTTTGCCGAACGCGGTGAAGCTTTGTTCATGGTCGGTGCCAGTGATAATGATTTTGGCCGCGCCCGACCATTGTTTGAGGCGATGGGGTCAACCACCCACCACTGCGGTGCGCCCGGCACCGGCATTCGCACCAAATTGGTGAATAATTTCATTGCCATTGGGGTTTGCCAGATCAATGCCGAAGCAATCGCGCTAAGCACCCGATTTGGTCTCGACGTCGCCCAGACCTTAGAAATTGTCAATGGCACCACCGCCACCAATGGCCATCTGACCACGGCTTGGCCAAACAAAACCTTGAAGGGCGATATTGATCCTGGTTTTAAGATTGCATTGGCGCATAAAGACATCGGATTGGTGGTCGATGCCGCCGATAAAGGCGGCGTGCCGGTCTTGGCCGGTGCCGCAGTGCGCCAGGCGCTGGGCATCTATCGCAACACAGCTTTCGCGCAGAAAGATTTTTCGGCGATGTTGGATGCTGTTTGTGCACAAGCGAGGATTGATCCGCCGCGCCTCTGACAAGCGCTGCTGTGTGATCAGCGGTGCAGCGGCGGCACAAAGCGGCCGCTGCACGCTTTGGTCTGGCTAGTTGGTTAACACCACGCGGCCGATAATCCGCCCGGCACGTAAGTCTTCCAAGGTTTGACCAACCTCTGCCAGCGGCCGGGTGGCGACTGGAATGGCTGGAACCGCGCCGGTTTTAACCAGCTCCATCAGCTCCTTCAACTCATTCAGATTGCCAACGTAAGAACCGATAATCGAAATCGCACGCAGTGGCAGCGATGGTAACGGCACCGTCAGCCCGCCACCATATAAGCCAACAATCACATAGCGGCCCCCTTTTGGCAGGGCGGCAATACCAAGATTTGCAGTTGCTTCCGCGCCGACCGTATCAACCACCGCCCGTGGCCCACCGCCGGTGATCTTTTTGATTTGCTCAAGGCTATCGGCAGCACCGGCATTAACTGTTGCCGTCGCGCCGATATCGCCAGCGGCGGCCAGCTTTTGATCATCCAGATCACAGGATAAAATATTCTCAATTCCCAAGGCGCGGGCAATGGCAACGGCGTTCAAACCAAGGCCGCCGGCACCCATGATGGTCAGCCATTCGCCTTTTTCAATCGGCATGGCTTTCAGCAGTGCCGAATAGACGGTCACACCGGAACAGGCATAGGGCGTGGCCAGGCTTGGGTCGGTATCGCCGATATCAACCAAATGTTTGGGATGGGGGACAAGACAATATTCAGCGTAACCGCCTGGACGGAAGACCCCAAGGGATTGCGGGCTCAGGCAATGGTTTTCGCGGTCCGCAAGGCATGTTGGGCATTCCCCGCAACCAAGCCATGGATAGATAAGCCGCGGTGCGCCGACCGCCACATCACCGGCATCGGGGCCGGCTTTGACAATCTCACCGAAGATTTCATGGCCCATGGTAATCGGCGGTGTTAAGCCACGTTCGCCAAGGGATAGTTTGCTGCCGCCGCCGAAGTCATAAAATCCTTCCCAGATATGCAGGTCGGAATGGCAAACGCCGGCACGCGTGACCCGCATCAAAACTTCCGTGCCTTGCGGCTCCGGGATCGGGCCGTCATGTTCTTCAATCGGTTGGTTAAAATCGGTGACACGATAACTTTTCATTTTTTTCTCCCTATTCATCTGGCTTTTACCTATTAAGCCTGGGTGCCATCATTCAGGCAAGCAGCACGCGCTGGCGATAATGCTCACGGTGGAAAATATACAAGCCGCTGGCAATGATGACGGCGGCACCAAGCACGGTTTGGCCATCGGGCAGGGCTTCAAAAACCAGCCAGCCCAGCAGAATCGCCCAGACAAAGCTTAAAAAAGTGAATGGTTGCAGGGTGCTGGCCGCCGCCAGAGACAGCGCTTTGATGATCAAGAAATGACCGATCGCCCCCAGCAAGCCGGCCAGCAGCAATAGGCCCCATTCACCGGCTGTCGGCGGCCGCCAGAAAAAAGGCGCAACCAGAAGCAGGACCACAAAGCCAACCGCGCCAAGATAAAACATCGAGGTTTCCGCCGAATCCTCTCGGCCCACCATCCGTGTCATGATCTGATAGCTTGACCACAGCACCACCCCGCCAAGGGTTACCAGGTGATAAGGATTAACGGCGCCGAAGCCGGGGCGCAGGATAATCAGCACGCCGATAAAGCCTACCGCCACCGAAAGCCAGCGCCGGATCCCGACTTTTTCGCCCAAAAACGGCACCGATAAGGCTGTGATCAGCAGCGGTGCACTGGCCCCAATGGCATGCACCTCGGCAAGTTGCAGATTGCCGAAGGCAACAATGAAAACACCGATTTCGACCACCAGTAACAGCGCCCGCGCGGTTTGCAGGACCGGTCGCCTGCTGCGCATCGCCGCTTGCAGGCCGCCGCCGCGAGCGGCCATCATCAACGCCAGCATTAAAAAGATGGCCCAGCGCACCACCAAGATCTGTGGTGGCTCAAAAACAGCGGCCAGAATTTTGGTTAAGGCGTCCATGCAGGACAGCACAATGGTTGCCACCAAGATCAAGATGATCCCGAGGCTGGGGTTTGAGCCGGCGGTGCGGTGCAAAGATGTCATCGGGGGGTTATAGCGCCACTCGCTGCTTCTGTATCGACCAAAAGCAGCGTGGCCGGCAGGGCTTGGAAAAGCGCAAGAAAGACTTGCCTGCCGGGCCTTGGCCGCCGGATACTCAGGCACATCAAAAAATCTGGAGGGGACAATGACAAAACGCTGGAAAAACCGGCCCGAGGGCTCGAACTGGGGTGACTTCGGGGAGGATGATCAAAAAGGCCGGTTGAACTTACTTACTCCGGCGCGGGTCAAAGCAGCCATGGCCGAAGTCCATGAAGGGGTGCGCTTTTGTTTGTCCCTGCCGCTTGATCTGCCGGGTGGCCGTAACCTTAACCCACGGCGATTTCCGCCCCGTCATTTCGCCACCGAACGCGGCGGCTTGGCAAATTTTAACCTACCCTTGTCAATTGATGATCCCCGGCATTTAGATGTGGTCTGTGATGATGCGGTGCTGCTGTGCCTGCAGTATTCCAGCCAATGGGACAGCTTTGCCCATGTCGGCGCGCGCTTTGATGCCAATGGCGACGGTATTGCCGAAAACTGCTTTTACAACGGTTGGACTGCGGAAGATTACCTTGATGCTCCCGATGAGATTGCCGAAGCGGCGGAATTTCAACGCTACCCGAACGCCAAGGTGCGCCGCCTAGGGATTGAAAATATGGCTGAGGCCTGTGTTCAAGGCCGAGGCGTGATGATTGATCTGCATGCGCATTATGGCGATGCCCGCCATTATATCGGCTATGACGATCTGATGGCGATTATGGCGCGGGATAAGGTGGTGGTGGAGGAGGGCGACATCGTCTGCCTGCACAGCGGCTTTGGGCAGATGGTCATGGACGCCAAAGGTGATCCGGATACCGACAAGCTGCAGAATGGCTTTCCGGTGCTGAATGGCCGCGATACCAAACTGCATGACTGGATCCGTGATAGTGGCCTGGCCGTGCTGGTGGCCGATAATTATGCGGTTGAAGGCATTCCCGCCATGCCGCCGGGGCCTGATGATGCCGAATATCCGTTCTTGCCGCTGCATCACCATTGCTTGTTTAAGCTTGGTATTCATCTGGGGGAGCTGTGGTACCTTAGCGCCCTTAACGCCCATTTGCGGGCGCAAGGCCGTTCGCGGTTCCTGATGACCGCCCCGCCGCTGCGCCTGCCGGGGGCCGTCGGCTCCCCTGCCAACGCGATTGCGACAGTGTAAGCAAAAGATTGCCGGTCGATAAAACCCGCGCCAATCCCGTTGCGAGGCGCATTTCAAGCCGGCAATCTGTCGGCGTCGGCGTAGAGACCCAACTGAGGCACCAAAGCTACGACGTTTAAAAGAGTTAGCCGAGCAAAACCGTGACCATGATGCTGCTTTGCGGTTTTTTGCCATGGAACAGCGCGATAAACGCTGGTCGATGGAATATAGCGATTGGCAATCATGTCTGGATGTCCTGTATGATGCTGCCTGCAATTATGGCCAGTCGATCTTGCGGCCAACAATCGGGCTTTTGACAGTTTATTTTGCTGCGGCAATCCTCTACGCGAGGCTGGCAACCAAGACGGCAAACCCTATCGAGGCAATGATCTTGGCAGCCACAAACAGCCTGCCGCTGCTGCCCTTCGCCAGCGCCGCACGAGCGGAAGCACTATCTATCCTATTTGGCGACCATACCCCCTGGTATATTGACCTGATTGCCGGGCTTCAGGGCGTGGCCAGCTTCATCTTCCTGTTCCTTATCGGCCTTGGCTTGCGCAACAGGTTCCGAATCTAGCCGGCCGGCAGCGCCGGCAAGCTTAGGCGGGCGCCATGGGCCGCGCCTTAACGGCCAAGTTCAGCGTCGATGGCGTGGAACAATCGGTCGATATCGTCCAGATCATTGAACAGATAGGGACTAATCCGCACCGCCCCGCCGCGCAAGCTGATGTGAATGTCACGGGCCCGCAGGCGCCGGTCCAGATCGCCCGGCACATTATCAATCCAAACGCCGGTAAAATGGCCGCTGCGGCGGGATTTTTCCGGAACCTGCCAGCCGCGGTCGGTCGCCAACGCGGCAATCCGGTCGGTCAGCGGTGTGATCGACGCCGAAATCGCCGTTGGGGTCCAGCGGTTCAACTGTTCCAATGCGGTGACGGTCATCGGCAGATGGATCATGCTGTCGGCGGCACCTTGATCAAAGCGGGCGGCACTTTGCAGATATCGGCTGCCATAGCCATCGCTTGTTTCCATGGCGCTATCGGCAATTCGGCTGCCGTAATTATCTTCAATCGGCTGGCCGTTTTGGTTGCGCGGGGCGACATACAGAAACCCGACCGCATCCGGGCAAAGCAGCCATTTGTAGCCCGAGACGGCAACGTAATCAGGGTTCAGGCTGGCGACGTCAAACGGATGGGCACCAACGGATTGGGTGGCATCAACGAAAAACGCTGCTCCAATGTCGTGCACCCGCTCGGCGATGGTCTGCAGGTCAATCAACGCCCCATCGGTCCAGTGGCACAGCGGTAAGGCAACAATGCCGACAGTTTGGCTTAGGCCCGCTAAGATCGCTGCCGTCCAATCGCCATCTTTTGGCCAGGGGATGACTTTTACGGTGCCGCCGTCGCGCGCCGCAACACGCTGCCAGACATAGTAATTAGAGGGGAATTGCATCTCTAATACGATGATTTCTTGACCTGGTGCGAGCCGCAGATTGGCGCCGGCAATGGCGGCCCCATAGCTGGTCGCCGACATATGCGCGATGTCGCCGGCAGGCGCGCCGATCAACTTTCCGAACAGCTCGCGGGCCTGATCAATCTCGCCGTTTAAATTGCTGCGTTCTTTTGACCAAGGATGAAATTTGCGCTGCAGGCCGCGCTCACCTGCCTCCCGGCTGGCGCGCAGGGCCGGTGACTGAGCGGCGCAATCAAGATAGGTTAAGCCGTCGGGAATATCGAATAAGTGACGGGCGTCAGTGATCTGCATGGCGTTTCTCGCTTCTATTTGAACAGCTTACATCTGGTATCTTGCCTTTGCTGGCCGCTTTAGGCAATGCTGTGTGTAACGCTGGGAGCAAAAGCAGAAAAGGGAGCGATATGGCGATAAATAAAATTGCTGACGACATGGTTGCCGCATTAGAAGGGACCAAAGACGGGGCGACGGTCTTGGTCGGCGGCTTTGGGAATGCGGGATTACCGAATGATTTGATTCATGCCCTGATTGACCAGGGCGCAACCGATTTAACCGTGGTCGCAAATAACGCCGGTAGCGGCACCGAAGGCTTGGCGGCGCTGTTTGCGGCCGGCCGTGTGCGGAAAATTATTTGCTCCTATCCGCGGGCCCAACGCTGCGATATTTTCGACGCCTTGTATAAGGCCGACAAAGTGGAGCTAGAGCTTAATCCACAAGGCACTTTGTCTGAACGGATGCGTGCGGCCGGTGCCGGTATTCCAGGTTTTTATACCGCCACGGGCATTGGCACCGAGCTCGCTGACGGCAAAGAAATCCGCAACTTTGATGGCCGTGATTATGTTTTTGAAACAGCCTTAAAAGGCGATTTGGCGTTGATCGCCGCCTATAAGGGTGATCGCTGGGGCAATCTTTTGTACAAACGCTCACAGCGAAATTTTGGGCCGGTGATGGCGGCGGCGGCAACTGTCACGGTGGCGCAGATTCGCCAACAAGTCGAATTAGGGGATATTGACCCCGATGATGTGCATACGCCGGGCATTTATGTTGATAAGCTGGTGTTTGAAGATTTAGAACGGGAGTGGGATGTCTAATGGCTGTTCAAGAAGTGTTTACCCTCGATCAGGTCCAAAAACTGAGCCGCAATCAGCTGTCCTGGCGTGCCGCTCAAGAAATTGATGAAGGTCTGTATGTCAATCTTGGGATTGGCTTGCCAACCCTTTGCACCAATTTCATTCCCGCTGACCGCGAAGTCGTGCTGCACAGTGAAAACGGCATTCTGGGGGCCGGCCCTAACCCACCGAAAGGTGAGGAAGACCGCGATCTGATCAATGCCTCAAAGGAATATATAACCTTGGTCAAAGGGGCCTCGGTATTTGTTCATTCCGATGCTTTTGCGATGATCCGCGGCGGTCATATTGACCTTGCCCTGCTGGGCGCTTTTGAAGTTTCGGCAGGCGGCGATCTTGCTAATTGGACCACCGGCGATCCGAAATTCCCGCCAGGGGTCGGCGGCGCCATGGATTTGGCGGCCGGCGCCAAAGCAGTGTGGGCGTTAACACAGCATGTGACCAAGTCCGGGGCACCGAAAATCGTCAATACCTGCAGCTATCCGCTGACGTCGGCGGGGGTGGTCACGAAGATCTTCACCGATTTGGCGGTGATTGACGTGACCGATAACGGCTTGCTGGTGCGAGAAATGGTTGCCGGTCTATCACTGGATGATCTGCAAACCGTGACCGAGCCAAAATTGACCGCCGCCAATGACTTGAAAGTTTTGGCACCGCCGGCAGTTTAACCAAGATCACCGTCAGCGTTCGCCGGAATCGCGGCGGACGCTCAATGACTGTTATGGGGCAAGCTGCAGGCTGTCGATCTGCTGCAGCACCTGGTCACGGATTTCTGCCGTGCCATGGCTGCCGCCATGCTCATAGGGTAATAAATCGGCGGTTGCATAGGCTTGGTCGACAGCGGAATTGATGACGCCGGCGGCCTGCCGGGCAGCTGCATCATCGTGCCGGTCGGCCAGCCAATCCAGCATCAGCGCCGCCGACAGGAACATCGCTGTGGGGTTGGCTTTGTCTTGGCCGACAATGTCCGGAGCGGTGCCATGGGATGGCTGGAACAAGCCATGGTGGGGGCCGATATCGGCCGACGGGGCCATGCCCATGCCGCCGATCAGGCCGGCACCAAGGTCGGAGAGAATATCTCCGAACATGTTTTCGGTGACCATGACGTCATATTCCCAAGGCGCGCGGACCAGATGCAGGGCTGCTGCATCCACATATACATGATCTGCCGTAATGTCCGGATGGGCCACCGCGCGGTCATCAAAGATGGCTCGGAAATATGCCATTGAAGCGAGCACATTGGCCTTATCAACGCAGGTCAGGCGACCTGGCTTGCCCGCCGCTTTGCGCCGCCGCGCCAGGCCGAAGCCAAAATCAAAAAGCCGCTCTGCGCCGGCCCGGGTGATGGTCATGACATCGGTTGCTTGCTGGGCGTTGCTGTCGTCGATGCCGCGGGCCGAAAACAGCCCTTCGGTTTGCTCACGGATCAACACCAGATCAATATCGGCGGCTCGCGGGTCGGCAAGCGGTGAGCGGGCACCGGGCAGTAAGCGCAAGGGGCGAACGCCTGCGAATAGCTGAAAATGCTCGCGGAGGTCCAGCTGCGGGGCAATTTCCCTGCCGTCCGGATAGCGCACATTGGGATCGCCTGCGGCCCCAAATAGCATTGCGTCGGCGGCCTCTGCGGCGGCCCAGGCCGTCGCCGGAATGTCGCTGCCTGTCTGTTGGTAAACATCGGCGCCCACATGGTGGGTGTCAAACTGCAAGGGCCGGCCGGCAACCTTTGCCATTGCCGCCTCAAGCACCGGCAAACAGGCGGCCATGACCTCATGGCCAATGCCGTCACCTGGCATGATTGCGATGCGATACACCTGATTTTTCATGAACTGTCCCTTTGAGGTGAGTGCTTCTGTATATACGCCAACGCAGATCAAAAATGCTAATAAATCAGCGTTAGATTGCCTTGACGATCGCAAGGGCTGGCCGCACCATAGGGCGATAAGGGGTTGTTGGTTGGGTATTATCAGAGGGTGCAGATGTTTAAGGTGGAGCAATTTATCGACGATTGTAAGCAGGCCCGCAATGACAGCGAGCCGATAAAGGCAACAGAGGCGGTGGTGCAACGGGCGGTGTCAGATCAAGCCGGAATTATTAATGCCCTAGGTGAGCCGCGTTTTGGTGGTGCCGATAAGCTGTATCATAGCCCTGAGTTGACGATTCTTTGCTTACGGTGGTATCCGGGTCAGCAGCTGTTGGCGCATAATCATAATGTCTGGGCCGTGATCGGCTTGTTCACCGGCCAGGAGGATAATACATTCTGGCGCTCGGAAAATGAGCGTGCGATCAAGCTTGGGGGCAAGACCTTGCGGGCCGGTGAGGTTTCTTGGATGGGTGAAACGGCGATCCATTCGGTGAAAAACCCGACCGATCAAATCACCGCCGCACTGCATGTTTACGGCGGTGACTTTTTCGCTGACGGGCGCAGCGAATGGGATGACGAAACCCATCTGCGTAGAGCCTATGACTTGGAACGTAACCTGCAAAGTTTTGAAGACGGAAATGCTGCTTTAGAGGCGCGTTACGCGGCTGCAGGATGAATTGAGGATGGCGCATGAACGCTGAAAATTTCGACCCGACGATTGCTGAAAATTTTCACTTTTGGGTATACCCAACGTTCCGTTTCGGCGATTTAGATACCGTTGGTCATGTCAATAACGTCGCCAGTATTGCCCTGATCGAAGATTGTCGAGTGCGCTTTTACCAAGCCGCCGGCGAGGCCGCCGCCGATGGCGACGACGTGCCCGGTGGGTCCTGGGTGGCACGCAAGCTGGATGTTGATTTCATACGGGAGGTGCGCTGGCCGGCGGAAGATGTGCGTGTGGGCACGGTGGCGACGCGCTTCGGGACCACCTCGGCAACCCTTTACCACGGCATTTTTGTGGCCGGCGTTTGTTGTACCACCGCCATCACCATCGGGGTGCGATTTGACACGCTGGCGCGCACGTCGACACCGATCCCAGCGCCTGTAAAAGCTGCCATGCAGGCGCTCAGCACGCCTTAATTCACTGGCGAGATCAGCGGTTGCCCGGCAAAATGCGCAGCGATGTTATCAATCATCATTTGTCCCATGGCATCGCGGGTATCATGGGTCGCGCTGGCGTGATGCGGCTGTAGGACCACATTCTCGGTCATCGCAATTAACGCATCGGTTACCCGCGGTTCATCTTCAAAAACGTCCAGACCGGCGCTGCCAAGGCGGCCATCTTGCAGACAGGCGACCAGGGCTTGCTCATCAACGGCAGAGCCGCGGCCGACATTGATAAGCACGCCTTGCGGGCCAAGCGCCTCGAGCACAGGGGTATTAATGATATGCCGTGTTTCCGGGGTGCCGGGGACAACCGAGATCAGAATATCGCTATCGGCTGCAAGTGCTAAAAGATCAGGATTGTGCCGATAAGGGACATCTTTCGGGGTGCGGGTGTGATAGGCGATTTCCATCTTAAAGGCGGCGCAACGGTCGGCAATTTCACGGCCAATACGCCCCATTCCGAGCATCCCAAGGCGTTTGCCCCAAACCCGTTGTGTGAACGGCATATTGCCGTCGCTGATCCAGCGTCCGGTGCGCACATAAGCATCGGCTTTGATCATCTGCCGGCTGGTTGCCAACATCAACCCAACGGCCAGGTCAGCAACTTCGTCGTTCAGCACATCCGGGGTATTGGTCACCTTGATCCCGCGCTTGGTCGCGGCGGCAACATCAACCAAGTCAAAACCGACTCCGAAATTTGCGATCACGCCAAGGTTCGGCAGGGCTGCCATCAGCGCATCATCAACCCGAGCATGGCTGGCGATGGCGCGGCAGCTGGGCGCAATTTCAGCCAACAGGGCGGCGGGATCGGCGGCATCCTCATAAATACGACAGGCATATGTGTCGATCAGTCGTTGGCGCGGCACATGATAATAATCACCAATAATTAAAACTTCTGGAGCAGCAGGCATCAACGGATCTCCGGGCCATTAATAAAAGGATAGTTTGGTTTTTAAAAATTCGGCTTCTTCTGTGGTGGTGGCACGGCCAAGGGCGGCATTGCGGTGCGGAAAGCGCCCGAAGCGGGCGATAATATCAAAGTGAATCTGGGCCGCTTCGGTAACGTGATCAATGCCCATTGCCGACAGCATCTTTAACGACAGGGCTTGATCTTCTCGGTTCTCACGATGCTCGAAGGGTAGGTAGTAAAACAAGCGTCGATCATGCTCGCTGCGTTGATCCTCACCTTTGGCAATCGCCGCCTGGGCAATTGCCCGCGCTTCTGCGTCACCGGCAAAAGCGGCGGCGGTGCCGCGGTATAAATTACGGCTAAATTGGTCCAGGACGATAATGCTGGCCAGGCGACCATCGACGCTGTCCAGCCAATCCGTGCAGTGACCGGCTAAGACGTCATGGTGACAGGTTTTAAATTGCGCCGCTATCTCGGCATCAAAATCATCATCGCGGCCAAACCATTGCGCATATCCATTCTTATCAAACCAGAATGTGAGCACCTGTTGGATAAGGTCCATAACAATTATTTGGCCGGTCCGGCCTTAAAACCGCTCTGCATCCAACGCCAGAACCGCCGCCCCACCTTCGATCACCGGGATTGTCATGGCCGGTACCTGGGTCAGGTGATGCTGCGCGAAATAGTCGGCAGTGGTGATTTTGTCATTCATGAAATCAACATCACAGGCCCCGCCGGCAATCGCTGCATCGGCAATCCGTGCGCCTTTGGCAAGCAACCATCCACCCAAGGTCACGCCCATCATTTTCAGATAGGTTGCCGAGCCGCTAGCCGCCAAACGCGGGTCTTGTTTCATCGTCGTTGCAACCCAATCCGTGCATTGCTCGGCAGCATCAAGTGCCGCTGATAGACGGTCAGCAATTCGCGCCAGACGAGCATCGCTGCTGCCGGTCAACGCATCAACTTCGGCCCGCGCGTCGGCAATGATGTCAGCGGCGGCGGCACCGCCGTCACGGGCGATTTTGCGGCCGATTAAGTCCAGGGCGTGAATGCCGTTGGCACCTTCATAGATTGGTAAAATACGTGCATCACGATAGATTTGACCGGCACCTGTATCTTCGATGAAGCCCATGCCGCCGTGCACCTGCACATTGGTTGAGGCGATTTCAACGCCGCGATCGGTATTATAGGCCTTCACGATCGGTATCAGCAGTTCAGCACGTGCTTGCGCCGCCGCCGCCCGCTCAGCATCGGTTTCGGCATTGGCACGATCAAGCTCTGCTGCCGCAAGATAGGTTAAACCGCGCATGGCTTCTATTTGCGAGCGCATATCCATCAGCATCCGCCGAACATCGGGATGTTGGATGATGGCAACAGACCCGGCGCTACCTTCAACAGCTCGCCCCTGGACCCTGTCCTTGGCATATTGCGCGGCTTGCTGATAGGCCCGATCAGCGACCGCCAAACCCTGCAAGCCGACCATCAGCCGGGCATTGTTCATCATAATGAACATATTCTCGATGCCCTTATTCTCCTCACCGATCAAATAGCCGACTGCCCCGCCATTGTCGCCATAGGACATGACGCAGGTGGGTGAACCGTGAATGCCAATTTTATTTTCGATGGAAACGGCGCGTAAATCATTACGTTGACCAAGGCTACCGTCAGGGTTGGCAAGGAACTTCGGCACCAAAAATAGCGATAACCCCTTGCTGCCGGGAGGGCCGTCAGGCGACCGTGCGAGGACCAGGTGAATGATGTTGGCGCACATATCATGCTCGCCGTAAGTGATGTAAATCTTTTGCCCGGTGATTAAATAGTGATCGCCTTGGCGTTCCGATTTGGTGCGGATTGAACCCAGATCAGTGCCTGCCTGTGGCTCGGTTAAATTCATCGTTCCAGTCCACTCACCGGCCAGCATCCGACGCAAATAGATCTCTTGCTGATCGGCGCTTCCCTTGCGCTCAAGCACATCGGATGCGCCCTGATTCAAAAGTGGGCAAAGCGAAAAGGCCATATTCGCCGCATTCCACATTTCTGCCGTCGCCACCTGCAAGACGCTTGGTAAGGATTGGCCGCCATGTGCTTCATCAAATTGCAAGCTGACCCAGCCGGCTTCGGCGAACTGCTGATACGCATCGGCGAACCCTGGCGGTGTTCGAACCACACCATTTTCGATCTGCGCACCAACAGTGTCGCCGCTTTGATCCAATGGATTCAAAACATTGCTTGCAAACTTTCCTGCTTCTTCGAGGATTTGGCTGATCAGGTCAGCCTCTGCATGGGCAAATTTCGGCAAGGATGCCAGTGTGTCCATGCCGGCGATTTGATGCAGGGTAAATTCCATTTCCGCCAGAGGCGCCGTATAAGCTGACATAAGATCAACCTCATTTCATGATCGAGTCGCTGCTTCAACGACTCCTGTTATTAAAAAAAACGTGGTCTTACAGCAGGACCCCCGGGTTCATGATGCCGTTTGGGTCGATCGCCCGTTTCAATTGATGCATGAGTTTTAATTCAACCGGGCTTTTATAGTGGGCCAATTCATCGCGCTTCAAACGGCCGATGCCATGCTCGGCGCTGATCGAACCGTTCATCTCGACCACGACGTCATGAACGGCGCGATTGATGGCTGTTTTCTTCGCCAAAAAGGCATCGCCGTCGGCCCCCTTCGGTTGCTGCATGTTGTAGTGCAGATTGCCGTCACCAACATGGCCGAAGCCAATCAGGCGCAGGTTAGGTTCAATTTCCAAAGCGGCGCGATGGGCGCGGCTGTAAAACTCCGCAATCCGGCTCACAGGCACTGAAATATCATGCTTTACCGAGGCCCCTTCGACTTTCTGTGCTTCGGCAGCATTTTCACGAATTTTCCACAAGTTTTGGCGCTGCGCCTCGTTTTGGCAGATGACCGCATCCAGCACCAGGCCATCTTCCATCGCTTGGCCGAGGATGTCTTCCATCAGCTGATCCAAGCTTGCATCATCGGGGCGTGCGGAAATCAGCTCCAGTAAAACATGCTGTTCATGGCGGCTGCTCATCGGATCCTGACAATCGGGGATGGTTTCCAGAACCAGGTCAACCAATGTCCGCGGTACCAACTCAAACGTCTCAACTCTGTCGCCGCTGGCATCACGGGCGCGAGTCAAAAGTTCCACAGCCGCATCCACATCGCGGATTGCGCAATAGGCGGCGCGAATGTCACGCGGCCGTGGGTGCAATTTTAAGACCGCGGCGGTAATCACCCCAAGGGTGCCTTCAGCACCTAAAAACAACTGCTTTAAATCATAGCCGGTGTTGTCTTTTCGCAAGCCGCGCAGGCCGTCAATTATCTCGCCGTCAGGCAGCACCACTTCAAGGCCTAAGACCAATTCGCGTGCATTGCCGTATTTCAGCACATTGGTGCCGCCGGCATTGGTTGATAAATTGCCGCCCAGCATGCAGCTACCTTCGGCGGCCAAACTAAGCGGGAAATATCGATCCGCATTCTGGGCCGCATCCTGCAGGTCACTTAAAATACAGCCTGCTTCTGCGGTCATGGTGAAATTGTCGGCTTCAAGGCTGCGCACTTGGTTCATATTGGCAAGCGACAGAAGCACCGCATTACCTGTTTGTGAGGGCGTCTGGCCGCCACATTGGCCGGTATTGCCGCCCTGCGGGACAACCGGCAATTTGGCGTCGTTACAAATCTTTAAAATCTGCGCGACTTCAGCCGTTGAGCGCGGCCGCAACAGCAATTGCGCCTGACCTTTGAACAGGCCGCGCCAGTCGCTTAAATGCGGATCGAGCACGTCTTGGTCCGTACTCCAATCGCGATCGGCGACGACTGTTTTTAAAGTTTCCAGAGCGGCCTGTTGCAGGGCGTCTGGGGCGTAGTCTTGCGGCATGTGCCGACTCCATTTGCGATCATTCTAACAGAATATGACATTCACACGCGGTCGCGGCAAGCGGCAGCGGTAGGATCATCGCGCGGTGCGGCGGCGCGACGCAAGCGATCATTGATCGCCGCCCCAATGCCGTCGTCAGCGATTGGTGCAACCGCAATCCCGTCGATCACCGTACGGTCCAAGTCGCGCAGCATAGCGAAAAGGTTGGCGGCGGCTTCCTGCAGATCGCCGCTGGCACTTAATGTCAGGCATGGGCCGTCATGGGCCGGTAATTCACCAATGCCTAAATAGGCTTCACCAGGGCGGGGCTGCGCGGCATTTAAGCGCACCGCGTGATGGGGGGCATAATGGCTGGCCAACATCCCCGGCGCGGTGACCGCATCATCGCTTTTGGCGCTGGTAATCTCGCCTATATCGCAGCCCAGCACCGCTGCCAGCATGGACGCCGTGATCGCGCCCGGCCGCAAAATACGTGGCACCGCACCACGCGCGTCGATGACAGTTGATTCCAAACCAATCTGACAGCGGCCGCCATCTAAGATCAGATCAATTTTATTGCCAAGCCCGTCGGCCACATGGCCGGCGGTGGTTGGGCTCACCTGGCCCGAAGGATTTGCGCTGGGCGCTACCACGGGGCCATTAAAGGCGGTCAGTAAAGCCTTGGCATCGGCATTGGCCGGGACTCGAAAGGCGCAGCTGTCCAAACCGGCGGTTGCCACCGTTGAAATTTGACTGTGCGCCTGCTGCGCCAAAACCATGGTCAAAGGGCCAGGCCAGAAATGCTGCGCCAGCAGCCGGCTGCTGGGGGTTTCCTGGGCAATCTCGAAAACCCCCTCAGCGGTCGCTAAATGGGCAATCAAAGGGTTAAAGCTTGGCCGGCCTTTGGCGGCAAACAATCTGTTAACTGCGGCCGTATTGCAGGCATCCGCGCCAAGCCCATAAACCGTCTCGGTCGGAAATGCCACTAACCCGCCGGCCCGTAATATGGCAGCGCCGTCGCAAAAAGTGGCGGCAGTGATGTGGTGTTTGTTAACCATTGCTTCCCTTAACGGCAAACTTACCTATCGGTCAAGTCAGGCGCCGGAGAAGGTGCCGGGTCAGATGTAAAATCGTAGCGTAGATAATAACCGGTCAGGTCGCTTTTTGGGCTTTAATCTGCTGCATCCAAACTTCTGAAATCGACGGGTTGGGATCGCCAATGCGCAAACGTTGTGCTGATTTCGGAATGAGTGAGCGGCATCCTTCAATGGTATCGCGGACCCAGTTACGCTTGCTGGCAATGACGCGGCCATCGGCAAGACAGGCATGGGGCCGTAAGACAATACGTCCAGGAGCGTCACTTGGGTTGGTGTAAATCGTCCATAAGATGCTGCGTACCAAATGTGCCAGGTTTGGCGCTGCGTCGGCCCCGGCGTCATCGGCCGGCTTGCTTATGGCTGCCGCCGTGTTGGTTGCTATCACATGTGGTTTTTGAGTTTTGTTCGCCGTTGAGCGTTTGCTTTGTTTACTCATCCCTCATCTACCTCAGGTCGAAATAAAAACCATATTTCTGCATCACCACCATTTTTGCCGCCGGCGGGCTTGAAACCTCAAGCAATTCTTGGCGCTTAGTTCAAATGCATCGGCAGCATTTTTTACCTTGATTTTGATCGTGGTAGTTGGCCTAAGCGTATAAAATTTATCCTTTTGTATATAAAAATAACCAAATTATTAAACTTTTACTCATGCGACAGGTAAAATCATGCAGCGCCCAAATTTTATTTTAGGCAATCGTATAAAAAAATATGCGAATTAGATAAAGACAGCGGATATATTATTACGTTTTTATTGCAATCGAAATTTTGGAGACGGATCAGATCGAGGATCAGCAAGAGTGCGGTTTTAATTCGGGCTATTTTGAATCTGCGATCGCGTATTTTTGGAAACTGAATGTGCAGCCATTTTGAATCTGGAGATGTATTTTGAGTGCCGGCCCGCAGCCAACCAAATACCTAAGCAAAGATACGAATCTTGAGACGCTCCTGAAGGAGGGCCATATTAATCAACGGATGGCTGCAGCGGTGACTTTTGCATTCATCGAAGTCTATGGCTTGGGTGAAACACCGAAAACAATTGTCCTTGCCGACTTATCGCGGATGTCCTGGCGGATCTTGCTGCGGCAACCGAAATTCGGCGTACGTTCCGTTGAGCGCATCGAAAAGCTCTGCCAGATGGTCGGTATCCAATTACTGGATCAAAAAACTAGTTTGCTGAAGTAATCTGTTGAAGCATTGCTTGCCATTCGTCTTCTGACAGAATTTGGACGCCAAGATCGGCAGCTTTTCGAGCTTTGCTGCCAGCGTCCGCACCGGCGATCAGATAGTCTGTTTTTGCCGAGACCGAGCCTGTCACCTTGGCGCCAAGGGTTTCCGCGCGGGCTTTTGCCTCGGCCCGTCCCATGGTTTGTAAGGTGCCGGTGAAAACAACGACTTTCCCTGCCAGCGGCGTCTGCCCCGGTGGTGGCGCGGCGAGTTCTTGGATGTCAATTTCCTGGGCCAAATCCAAAACCATTTGATGGTTTTGCGGCAATTGGAAAAACCTAATTAAGTCAGCCGCAACGGCGGCTCCGATTTGGTCGATGTTAACCAATTCAAGATAGGCTTGGCTGCTGTCATCCGCTGCGGCGTCAACGGCGGCGATAAGGCTGTCGAGCGTTCCATAACTGAGCGCCAGCAAGCGCGCGGTCGCTTGCCCGATTTGCCGAATACCAAGGGCGAAAATCACCCGATCAAAGGCAATTTGGCGGCGGTTTTCGATCGCTGTAAGCAGGTTTTCGACGGATTTTTCGCCCCAGCCCTCACGCACCGTCAAGGCCGCTTTATGCCGGTGCAGACGAAAAATATCGGCCGGGGTTTCAATCAGCCGGTCCTGCAGCAGTGCGTGAACTTGCTTGGCCCCGAGGCCGTCGATGTCAAAGGCGTTGCGAGAGACGAAATGCTTCAGGCGTTCAGCAACCTGGGCGGCACAGACAAGCCCGCCGCTGCAGCGCCGAACTGCCTCACCGTCGTCTCTGGGGACGGGACTATCGCAGACCGGGCAATAGCTTGGAAACACATACTCAGTCGCGCTTGCGGAGCGTTTTTCACGGACCACGCGGACAACTTGTGGGATCACGTCACCGGCCCGCTGAATGACCACATGATCGCCGATGCGAATATCTTTGCGGCGAATTTCATCCTCGTTGTGCAAGGTTGCGTTCGACACCATCACGCCGCCCACATTGACCGGCTGTAGCCGCGCAACAGGGGTCAGCGCGCCGGTTCGGCCGACCTGGATATCGATCGCCTCGAGCACGGTTTGAACCTGTTCGGCAGGAAATTTATGGGCGATGGCCCAGCGTGGCGCGCGGCTGACCATGCCCAAGCGTTCTTGGAAATCGAAGCGGTCAACTTTATAAACGACACCATCAATATCATAGGGCAACTCGGAACGGCCGGCGGCGACCTGTTGATATAGGGTGAGGGCTGCGGCAACACCCTCGACCCGCGCCGAATGCTCATTGGTGCGAAAACCCCAGGCCTGTAACTGCGCCAGAAATTGCCACTGGCTGGTGGCCGTATTGGTGCTCATTTCACCGCTGGAATAAGCGAAAAAATGCAAGCTGCGGGCGGCGGTAACAGTGGCATCAAGTTGCCGCAGGGATCCGGCTGCCGCATTTCGCGGGTTGGCAAAGACTTTTTCACCGGCGTCTTCCCGACGCTTATTCAGGGCTGCAAATTCATCCTTGCGCATGTAGATCTCGCCGCGCACTTCCAGAATTTCCGGCCAGTCGTCCCCCTCTAACTGCTGGGGGATTTCAGCGATGGTCAGTAAATTTGCGGTAATATCCTCGCCAATGGCTCCATCGCCGCGGGTGGCACCTTGGACAAAACGCCCATCTTGGTAGCGCAGGGCCGCCGATAGGCCATCAATTTTCGGCTCAGCAACCAGCGCCAAAGCGGAGTCTTCAGCCAGCAGCAAAAAGCGCCGCACCCGGTCGGCAAATTCCTGCACATCATTGCCGTCAAATGCATTGGACAGCGATAGCATCGGCCGGCTGTGGGTGACTTTGCTGAAGCCGCCGGCAGGGGCCGCACCAACTCGCTCGCTCAGCGTTTCATTGCCGGCAAGTTCCGGAAATTTATCCTTGATGTCGTCCAGCCGGCGGCGCAGACCATCATATTCGGCATCGCTGATCAGTGGCGCGTCGGCACCATGGTAGTGTTGATCATGGGTGCTAATTTCTTCGCCTAAGGCGGTCAGCTCACGGGCCGCTTCTCGGCGGCTCAACTGCGCCACAGGTTTCAGCCGAAGACCAATCATTACCGCGCCTCAGGATCGTTTTCGAGCAATTGGTCCGCCGCCGCCCGGGCCGCGTCCGTCACATTGCTGCCGGCCAGCATGCGGGCGACTTCTTCGCGTCGCTCCGGTGCCGACAGGCGGGCCACGTCAGTGACCATGTTGCCGGCGTTGATGGCTTTGGCAACGCGCAGGTGATGGGCACCCCGCGCCGCGACCTGCGGTGAATGGGTGACAACCAGGATTTGCACATCTTGACCTAACAGGGCCAAACGCTCACCGACAGCCGCAGCAACGGCACCGCCGACTCCGGCGTCAACTTCATCAAAGACCAGGGTCGGGACCGGGTGGGCGCTCGCTAACACCACCTTCAGCGCCAGCAAGAACCGCGACAGCTCGCCGCCGGAGGCAATTTTATTCAACGGGCCGGGGGCGCTGCCAGGGTTTGTTGCGACTTCAAAGGTGACCGCATCTGAGCCATCCGCGCCCCAGCGCTCAACTGGCAGCGGCAACACGCTTGTGGCAAAGCCGGCACGTTCCATTTTCAATGGCGGTAATTCGACGGCGACAGCCTGATCTAGCTTTTTCGCCGCTGCCTGGCGGGCGGCGGAAATCGCCGCCGCCTCGGTGGCATAGGCCTTTTGGGCCGCATCGGCGGCCGCGCGGCAACTGCTTATGGTATCGGCACCTTGGTCTAATTGCGCCAAACTATGGGCCAGTTCTTGATGAATGCGGGGCAGATCATCAACCTCCACCCGATGTTTGCGGGCCAGGTCGCGAAGGGCGAACAAGCGCTCCTCGGTTGCTTCCAGCTGACTGCCGTCGGCATCAATGCTAGTGCCCACATCATCGAGTTGGTTTTGCGCTTCGGTAAGTTCGCTGAGGGCGCGGTCCAATCCGGCGATGGCGGCATCGAGCTGCCCACCAGATTTTGGCGCCGCCCGCTCCAAAGCTTTTAAAGCTGTTGTGATGGCTGTTTCGCCGGCACTATCAGGGCCGATGGCCGCCGTCGCGTCCTGCATCGCCCGCAGCATGTCATCGGCATTCATCAACAGCGCACGTTTTTCGGCGAGCTGGTTTTCCTCGCCCCTAACCGGCGCCAATTGATCAAGCTCGTTGACGGTATGGCGCAAATAATCTTCTTCGCTGCGGGCACGTTCTAGATCAGCGATGGCTGCGGCATGGGCGGCTTCGGCGTCTCGCCACTGCTGATAGCGGTTCGCTAAAGCGCCGACAGCTGCCGTGTGCCCGGCAAAGGCGTCTAGCAAGCTTAGATGATTTTTCGGGTTCAACAGGCCGTGTTGGTCAAATTGGCCTTGGATTTCAACCAGGCAATCACCGACCTGAGACAACAACCCAATGCTGGTGGCTTGGTCATTGATAAAGGCCCGGCTGCGGCCATCGGCGGCCAGGGTGCGGCGCAGAATTAAATCACCCTCGCTGGCGATCTCGGCATCATCAAGCAAGGCCCGGGCAGGGTGATTGGCGGCAACATCAAAAATCGCCGTAACGCTTGCTTGTTTCGCGCCGCCACGGACCAGCCGTGCTTCGGCGCGCTGGCCAAGTGCTAAGCCTAAGGAGTCTAACAAGATCGATTTACCAGCGCCGGTTTCGCCTGTGAGAACCGATAAGCCGGTTTTGAAGTCGAGAGCTAATTCTTCAATTAATACAACATCGCGGATCACTAATGCCGTCAACATGCTCCGGTCCCAGCGATCTTAGAACAGGCCCAATAGGCCGGACCAAACGCGGTCGACAACAGATTTATCTTCGTCCTCGCCGGTTGATTTGCCTGTGGTCACAACCGTATAGCTGTCCACATACCAGGAACTACCAGGGTAGTTATGGCTCAGGATCGCAGCCGTGCGTTGTGCTTCCTGGGTCAGCCCCAGGGCAAGATATAATTCGGTTAACCGATGTAGGGCTTCAGGAACCTGCTCGGTGGTATCATACTGTTCAACAACCGTGCGAAATCTGTTGATCGCTGCCAAGAACTGCCCGCGTTCGGCGTAATACCGCCCGACCGACATTTCTTTGCCGGCCAAATGATTGCGGGTCAGATCGACTTTCAGGCGCGCGTCACGGGTGTATTTGCTCTCTGGGAAGCGCTTGATCAGGATGTCGAATGTTTCCAATGCTAAGCGGGTCATCAATTGATCACGGCCAACATCAGCAATCTGCTCATAATAGCTCAGGCCTTTGAGGTAATGCGCATAAGCAGCGTTGGCATTGCCTGGATTAAGGCGGATGAAACGGTCTAAAGCGGCAATCGCGTCGTCATAATTATTATCCTGGTAAAGGGCGTAGGCAGACATCAACTGCGCTTGAATGGCCCAAACCGAATAGGGGTGTTGGCGTTCAACTTCATCGAATTGCGGCGCTGCCGTTTCGTGCTCGCCCGCCAATACCGCCGCCATGGCCTGGTTGTACAGTTGTTCAACCGGCACAACGTCCTCGACCGGTGCGATTTCTTGCTCCGGTGTTGAACTGCAGGCGGTGATCGCAAAGGCGATCATCATGCTGGCAAAAAGTTTCGTGTATGTTGTCATTTAATGCTCACCCGCTGGCATTGCGGCGATTACCCTTGCACGAACATAAGCGTTCGCGCCGCCGCCGCCAAGCTTATTAGCAATGCTGCGTGTTGATCTTTGGGCGCGGCTTGACGTGGAGCTTAAGCTGCGGCAAATGCCGGGCTGGCCTGCTGCTCACTTTGCAACATGTTGACCCAGCGGCAGGCACCGGGTGTTGCAAAGATTTTACGCAGCAAAGCATTGTTCAGCGCATGGCCCGCACGGATGGCTTTGATCTGTCCCAAAACAGGGCCGCCTGCGAGATAAAAATCACCAACGCAATCTAGTATCTTGTGGCGCACAAACTCATCTTTGAAGCGCAAACCGCCTTCGTTCAAGATGGTTTCGCCATCAACGACCAACGCATTGTCGAGTGAGCCACCAAGGCCATAGCCTGCAGCTTGCAACGCTTCGATGTCAGAGCGGAAGCCAAAGGTCCGGGCCGGGCCAATCGATTTATTGAACGTGCCGTTGACCAGATTCACCGCAAGGTGGCCGCTGGCCAGTCCGGAGTTTTCAAACTCTAGTTGGAAATCAACGGACAAATACTTGTGCGGTTGGATCGATAGATGCTTATGGCCATCGTCAATTTCAATGGCTTGCTGGATTTGTAAGGCCCGTCTTGGGACATCTTGTGACCGGCTACCGGCCGATACGATCAGATCGACAAAGGGCGCCGAGCTGCCATCCATTATCGGCGCTTCGGGACCATCAATGTCGACCAGCACATTATCAATTTCACAGCCAGCCAGTGCCGCCATCAGATGCTCGACGGTGGATATGGTCAGTCCGGCATCGCTGCCAATGACCGTGCACAGATTGGTATTCACCACCTGATCCCAGCGCGCCGGGATGAGGTTATTTGGTCCGGCGATGTCAACCCGCCGAAAAACGATCCCGTGATTGGCCTCGGCCGGATGCAAAGTTACCACCGCTTTTTGGCCGCCATGAACACCGATACCATCTAAATGGACGGCTTTCCCCAGGGTTTTCTGGCGGACAAACGACTCGTTCTGTAACCTGTTATCGGCCATGGAAATTGCGATCCATCTCACACAGTGTAAAATACTTATAAAAGCTGACCTCGGCACAATACGTTGATCATGCCGAGGTCTAAAATCACCATTTATTACCGGTTGTTACGCTTCAACCACCACGCTGAAGCGGGGCCAACTGGGTTAGTTCGCTTGCCGGCGCAGAAAGGCCGGAATGTCCAGCAGATCATTGTCGGTTTGCTGCTGCGGCGGGGTTGCGCGGGCGGTTGGCTCAAGACCGTCAAGGCGGGCTTGACTGGTGATCGAAGGGCCGGCGACCGCAGGCTCCTCACGGTCGGCCGCAGGGGCAACTGGCTTTTCCTTCGACCCCATGCCAATGCGGGTAATTTGCCGAAAGATATTGCGTGACCGCGGCTCGACTTGAGATTCCGCCGGTGCTTCGACAGGCTGTTCCGGGATCGTGGCTTCAGCTAAATTGCTGACCGGTGGTTGTGCGGCCGGCACAACAGGTGCCGCCGGGATGAAACTTGCCTCACTCGCCGCCGCAGTTTCGCCGGCAGCCTGGTTGACGGACATGACAACGGCATGCTGATCGGCCGCTAAATCCGCCGAATAGCTCTCGAACAAATGCGCAACCGATGCAGCCGCTGTGCCGCCGCCTTGTTGGTCCGCAGGCCCACCGTCCAGCTGCAACTGTGTGGTCGCGATTGCCGGTGATGCATCGTTATCGACATCCTGCTGGATTTCCGTCGCCGTGATTGCTGTCGGTTTCGGGTCGGACTTTTGAGCCGATAAAGCACGGCTGCGGATCACCGATAGGGCGGGCCGGCCGG
Organism: SAR116 cluster bacterium AG-355-O21; assembly: GCA_003280605.1. Classification (GTDB taxonomy): domain Bacteria; phylum Pseudomonadota; class Alphaproteobacteria; order Thalassobaculales; family Thalassobaculaceae; genus TMED26. Next base: position 27,566 of record QCEM01000022.1, read on the forward strand.
TCGGCATCGCCGCCAGGCCTTCGGCAGCAATGCCGGTGGCCACAACAGAGACACGCATGACGCCTTCTAGACGTTCATCGAAGGTTGAACCGAAAATGATGTTGGCGTCGGGATCAACTTCATCACGGATCCGATTGGCGGCTTCATCAACCTCATACAGGGTCATGTCATTGCCACCGGTGATATTGATGAGGACACCGCGGGCGCCCTTCATGGTGCTGTCTTCAAGCAATGGATTGTTGATCGCGGATTCCGCCGCATCGACGGCGCGGGTTTCGCCGCTGGCCTCACCGGTGCCCATCATCGCTTTCCCCATTTCGCTCATTACCGAGCGGATATCGGCGAAGTCCAGATTAATCAGGCCCGGCATAACCATTAGGTCGGTGACTCCGCGGACGCCGGCGTGCAGCACGTCATCGGCCAGATTGAAGGCCTCGGCAAAAGTGGTTTTCTCATTGGCAATCCGGAACAAGTTCTGGTTTGGAATAATGATCAGGGTATCGACATATTGCTGCAGTTCTTCAATCCCTGAATCGGCGGTGCGCATCCGATGGGCACCTTCAAAATGAAATGGTTTGGTGACCACGCCAACGGTCAGAATGCCGTTTTCACGGCAGGCTTGGGCAATCACCGGCGCGGCACCGGTCCCGGTGCCACCGCCCATGCCGGCGGTAATGAAAACCATATTCTGGCTTTCAAGCATGGTCATGATATCGGCAATAGCTTCTTCAGCGGCGGCCCGGCCAACATCCGGCTTCGAGCCGGCGCCCAGGCCTTGGGTAACGGTTTGGCCAAGTTGAATGCGCTTGTCGGCATGGGAAAATTCCAATGCCTGGGCATCGGTATTCGCAACGATAAAGTCGACACCATGCAGGTTGGCCTGGATCATGTTGTTGACAGCATTGCCGCCGGCACCGCCAACACCGATCACGGTGATGCGGGGTTTAAGTTCTAGATCATCTTGGGGAACTGTGATGTTGATCGTCATGAAGACCTCCGGTACGTCATAATGGTGGGTGTGGTGGTTTTCTTGGTGGCACCGCAACTGCGGGCCACAGGTCGTTCGGCACGCCCTTTGAAAGCGCTCTGGGCGTGCTTCCGGGCAGGTCCCGGAATTTGGTGATGCTGATCATCGCCGGCCAACATCAGAAATACTCCCGCAGCCATCTGCTGACTCGGCTCAGTAAAGCCGGCGCTGAAGGGGACATTGAGCGGGCCACGCGTGGGGCATCAATTTGCGGATTAACGGCATAGGTCAGTAATCCGGCACAGGTTACAAAAGCGGGGCCTCCGGCTGCCTCGGCCAGTCCTTGGATGCACAATGGTCGGCCCATCCGAATTTGTTTTTGCAACACCAATTGCGCCAGATCGCGCAACCCCGGCAGTTGACTGCCGCCGCCGGTTAAAACAACCCGGCGACCGGCCAAGCGCTCAAAGCCGCTCTGCTCCAAGCGCCCACGAACCAACTCAAAGGTTTCCTCCAGGCGTGGTTTGATAATCTGGATCAGATGTGATTTTGGAATGTGGTTGGCGATGCCGTGCTGATCTTCGCCGATCAGCGGAACATCGATCATCTCTTGGTCATCAAGGGGCGATACCGTCGCCCCGCCATAAAGCGTTTTCAGTCGTTCCGCATCGGCCAAGGAGGTGGATAGACCATGGGCAACATCGGCGGTGATATGGCTGCCGCCGATCGGAATGCAATCGGTATAAATGGGGTGACCATCAAAAAATACCGCAATGGATGTGGTGCCGCCGCCCATATCAATCACCGTCACCCCAAGATCTTTTTCGTCTTCAACCAAAGCCGCCAAGCCCGAGGCCAGCGGCGCGACCACAAAGCCTTCGATCTCAAGATGGCAGCGGCGAATGACGGCGGCCAGATTGCGGACCGCGCCGACTTGTGCGGTGACCACATGCATGTTGGTGCCCAGTGTCTGGCCAACCATGCCACGCGGATCACGGATGCCACTGGTTTGGTCGAGCGAAAAGCCAAGCGGGATCGAATGGATCAGCGTTCGCTCAGGGGTTGGCTTGATACGGTGCCACTGATCGAGAACATGACGTAGATCTCGGTCACTTATTTCCTGGCCTTCCAGCGGCACCTCAATATCGTAGGTCTGCGAGGCTGGATGACCGCCGGCAAGGTTGACAAAAACTCGATCAATTTGCTCGCCGGCCATGTTTTCGGCAGCTTGCACGGCGGTGAGGATAGAATCTTCGGCAGCGTCCATATCGACAATGACGCCGCTTTTAACACCTTTGGAAATTTGATGGCCAACGCCGACCACCCGCGGGCGGGCGGTGTCCTCATGATTAATGCCGATCAGCGGTGCTGCGACGGCGTCGCTGGCATGGGCGATAAAGCAGCAAATTTTGGTGCTGCCGATGTCCAGCGCGGCAACCGTCCCTGAGCGGGTTTTGGTGAGGCCTTTTTTCATCGCATTGGCCTTACATAACAAATTGCCATCATCAGGTGTCCTTGCCCGGGGCGCTGAATTGTTTGAAGGCGCTGGGTGATAACCGCATCACCAATTGATCGGGCAAGCGCATATCAATGACGGTGACGTTGCGTGCAAGGATGCCGTGGGTTTGTTCCAGCTCGGCAAGATGCTTCCAGGCTTTTTGGGGCTGCTGTTCGGGCAGCTGAACATCGACACCATTATCCAGGCGCACATTCCAACGCCGTTTGCCAATGCGGGTCAGGGCCCGAACCCGCGGTCGAAGGATCGGTGCACCTGCCAACATCGCCAGTGCGTCATGCGCCCGTGCCGGCGCATCTTCGCCAATCACGATCGGCAGATGCTTGAACGCATCGAGGTTTTCGATGGCGATCACGTCACCATCCATGTCGATCAGTTGTTTTTTGCCATTTCGCTGCCAAAGCGCCATCGGTTGACGCTCTTGCAGGGAGATAAACAAGGTTGACGGCAACTGTCTTTGAATCGCTGCCGACTTCACCCAAGGCAGGCTTTCAACGCGGGCCTTTAAGGCCACCAGGTCGACGGCCAATGTTGCGCTGCCGCGCGGCGTGTCGATTTTTGCGACCAGTGCGTCGCGCTCGGTTCGATGCCGGCCAATGACTAAGATATCGGCAATCTCGAGACCGCTGAGGTGGACGGCTTGACGGATGATATTATGGGCCGTGTGCGTGACCTTATCGGCGATTTTGAAATGCCATGCGAAGGTAAAGCCGGCGGCCAAAGAAAGGCTTAATAAGGCGATTGGTAGCACCCGCCTGAACCGCCGAATGGTCAGGCTTTGAGCACGGCGTGAGCGTTTTTGCGCACGTGCTGACTTGCCGGTGTTGGCGGCCGGTTTTGAGGATTTGGCGGCCCATGGTATCAGCTGTCGCATTGCGCATCCTCGACCATGTTGGCGACCAGTTCGGGGAATGAAATTCCCATATACAGCGCTTGTTCCGGGACCAGTGAGGTCGGCGTTAAGCCGGGCTGGGTGTTCACCTCCAGCAGATACAGATCGCCATCGACGGCGGTGCTGTCGTCATAGCGGAAATCGGCCCGGGAGACGCCGCGGCAACCAAGCAGGCAATGCGCCGTTTCCGCCCAGCGCAGTGCTTTATCCGTGATCGCAGCGGGTAAGTCTGCCGGCAGGATATGGATTGAGCCGCCATCAGCATATTTTGCATCGTAATCATAAAAGCCGCGACTGGAGGTGATCTCGGTGACGCAATGCGCGGTCCCGTAAAATACCGCAACGGTTAGCTCACGGCCGGGAATAAAGCGCTCAACCAAGGCTTCGTGCCCATGTGACCAATCACGGCCTTGGGACAGATCATTATTGCCCTCACGAACAATGGTGACCCCCACGCTTGAGCCTTCATTAATTGGTTTGACGACAAACGGCGGCCGAAAGGGTTGCTGGTAGGCCAAGGTTTCAATTTCCATAACCACGCCTTCCGGGCAGCTTAACCCAGCTTTCGAAAACAACGCCTTGGCGCGGGGTTTATGCATCGCGGTGGCAGAGGCCAAAACTCCGGAGTGGGTATACGGAATACCCAGCAGATTCAGCAGCCCTTGAATATTACCGTCTTCGCCAAAACGGCCATGCAGGGCGTTGAAACAAACATCTGGCCGCAGCGCCGATAATGTTTGTGCAATGCCTCGATCAACGTCAATTTCGGCGACCTCATAGCCGCCCATCCGCAGTCCGGCGGCACATTCCTGGCCGGTTACCAACGAGACTTCGCGTTCCTTTGACCAACCGCCCATGAGTACCGCAACATGCTTGCCCATCACTGCACCTCCTGGTCGGCGGCAACCCCAACACGCTGAATTTCCCAGCGCAGGTCAACGCCGCTATCGGCGGCCACCCGGCGACGGACTTCTTCGCCCAGGGCTTCAATATCGGCCGCGCTGGCGGTGCCGGTGTTAATCAGAAAATTGCAGTGCTTTTCAGATACCTGAGCACCGCCGATCCGCAGTCCGCGGCAGCCTGCTTGATCGATCAATTGCCAGGCTTTTGCGCCGTCCGGGTTGGCGAAAGTACTGCCGCCGGTGCGGGTGCGAATGGGCTGACTTGCTTCGCGTTCGGCCCGAATTTCATCCATCCGGGCTTTGATCTCGGTGATCTCGCCTGCTACCGCCGAAAACCGTGCGGCGATGAATATCCAGCCATTTGAGATGGCTGTTTGCCGGTAGTTAAAGCCCATTTGCTGATGGCTTATCCGCTGGTAGCCGCCAATACAGTCAATTGCTTCGGCCTCAATCATGATATCGGCGATTTCACTGCCATAGGCCCCGGCATTCATCCGCAAAGCGCCGCCGATCGTGCCGGGGACGCCAATTAAAAACTCCAAGCCACGACGACCGTTGGCGAGGGCGGCGCGGGCAACCTCGATGTCTAAGGCACCGGCTTCAACGCGCACCTCGCTATCGCTGAAATCGATTTCCGAAAACGCCCGTCCTAAACGGATGGTAACCCCTGGGATGCCGCCGTCACGGATCAGCAGGTTTGATGCAACACCGATCACGGTAACTGCCACGCAAGTTGGTTTATCGGCCATGAAGTCAAGCAGGTCTTGAGTGTCGGCAGGTTCAAATAAAACCTCGGCGCAGCCGCCGACGCGCAGCCATGTGTGCTTGGCCAATGGTGCATTTTCGGTATAGGTCCCGCGGACGGTCGGCAGCCGATCAACTAAACGGCGCATTTTTAACCTCTCCATTGAAGGCTTCATTGCCAGGGCATTCATGGGCTGCCGTCCCGCCACACGGCGTCGCTGTGGAGATCCTGTTCGGCTGCCATGTCGTGGTCCTTACCCTGGCCATGAAGATTGGCTAATTCTGCCGGCAGGGCATTGGCCCAATTGGTGATGCTGCCGGCCCCCAGGCAGATCACGAAGTCACCTGGGCTGCTGCGCTCGGCAATCATTGCGGCCAGCTCGTGTGGTTCCGGTAGGGCCGCCACATTGCGGTGGCCGCGGGTTTGCAAACCGCTGACCAAGGCATCACGGTTCACACCCTCAATTGCGGCCTCACCGGCAGCATGGACATCGGCGACGATGACTATATCGGCGTCATTGAAACAGCCGCAGAAATCATCGAATAAATCGCGTAGCCGGCTGTAGCGATGTGGCTGCACAACAGCAATAACGCGGCCTGTGTCGGCAGCATCACGGGCCGCCTTGAGGACCGCCGAAATTTCAACCGGGTGGTGGCCATAGTCGTCAATTATGGTCACCCCACGGCTCACGCCAGTTTTCGTGAAGCGCCGTTTCACACCTGCAAAACCGGCCAATGCGCCGCGGATGCCGGCTTCGGCAATGCCCATTTCATGGGCGATCAGGATGGCCGCCAGGGCATTCTCGACATTATGCGCGCCGAACATCGGTAACCGCAGGTCCTGCCAGTGGGTTGTGGTGTTGTCCGGGCGGTTGGTGATGGTCACATCAAAGCGGGCACCATGGGCATCGGCGCTTAAATTGCTGGCGCGAACATCTGCTTGTGGTGACATGCCATAGGTCAAAATCCGCCGGTCGGCGACGCGTGGGATCATCGCTTGTACGACCGGATGATCGATGCAGAGGGCGGCAAACCCATAGAACGGAATATTTTGAATGAAGGATTCAAACGCTTTTTGGAGGTTTTCAAAATTGCCGTGATGGTCAAGATGTTCCGGATCGATGTTGGTGACCACCGCGATGGTGGCCGGCAGTTTGTTAAAGCTGCCGTCGCTTTCATCCGCTTCCACAACCATCCAATCGCCGGCGCCAAGGCGGGCATTGGTGCCATAGGCATTGATGATCCCGCCATTGACGATGGTAGGGTCAAGACCGGCGTGATCTAAAACCGTCGCAACCAATGAGGTGGTGGTGGTCTTGCCATGGGTGCCGGCGCAGGCAATTGACCATTTCAAGCGCATCAATTCCGCCAGCATTTCCGCCCGGTGGACCACCGGGATCATCTGCGCGCGGGCAGCTTTCAGCTCGGCATTCTCGGCACTGATTGCGGTTGAGACCACGACAATGGATGCATCGCTGACGTTTTCGGCTGTATGCTCCAGGAAGATTTTGGCACCGAGGCCGCGCAGTCGGCGGACATTTTGGTTTTCGGCGATGTCACTGCCCTGAACTTGATAACCCAGGTTACACAAGACCTCGGCGATGCCGCTCATGCCGATGCCGCCAATACCGATAAAGTGAATCTGGCCGATGGAAAGGGGCAGACCGCGCATCAGTTTGCCCTCCGCTCTAAGCCGGCGGCGGCAGCTGTGTCGGCATTTACATGCTCACGGCTGACCTGGCGATTGGCGATTTCTAAAACCAAATCAGCGAGCCGTTCGGCAGCATCAGGGCGGCCCAATCTGTGACTAACTTTGGCCGCCGTGGTTAAGCGTTCCGGCAAGCTTAAAAGCATTTCCAAACGGCTTGCCAAAGCGGTTAAGGTGAAGGCCGGTTGTGGCATGATCCAAGCCGCGCCTTCGGCACCGGCGGCTTCCGCATTGGCACTTTGATGATCATCCATAGCATGCGGATAGGGCACCAGGACCGCTGGCCGGCCAACATTGGTTAGCTCGGCCATGGTTGATGCGCCGGCCCGGCAAATCATTAAATGGCAGTCGGCCAAGCGGGCCGGCATATCGACGAAAAAGCTGTCCACATCGGCGCTGATGCCGGCATCGGCATAGGCGGCACGGACTCGCGGGATATCTTCTGGGCGCGCTTGCTGAACGATCCGCAAGCGCCGCCGCTGCTCGGCTGGCAGGCTGGCCGCCGCCGCCGGCACAATGTCGGCAAAGACGGTCGCCCCTTGGCTGCCGCCGGTGACCAAAATCGACAACTCCTCGCCAGGTTGCGGGGCGTGAAAATCTTGGGCCCGTAACCGGGTAATCGCCGGCCGCACCGGATTGCCGACAAGACGAAGTTTTGCCGTTTCATTGGCCGGGGTCTTCGCAACCTTTTCAAAGGCGGTGGCAATCCGCCAGGCGCGGCTTGCCAATAACCGATTGGCCCGACCGAGGACGGCGTTTTGCTCATGGATCACAATCGGTAAGCGCCGCCAATCGGCAGCGACAACCGCCGGCACGCTTGGAAAACCACCAAATCCGACCACCGCCAATGGGGCCAGACGACGAAGCAGAAAATGTGCCTGCAATGTGCCCAATGCCAGGGCCCCGGCGCCGCGAATACGGGCGCTAAGGCCGCCGCTTGGGCGTTTTGCGGCGATCCGATGCACCGCCAATTGCCGGCCTGCGACTTCCAGCGCTTCGCCGCGCCCATCGGTTAACAAAATTGGCGTGATGCCGCGTGCGGCTAGGATTTCGGCCAAAGCTTTAGCGGGGAAAATATGGCCACCGGTACCGCCGGCGGCCAGGACAACGGCAGGGGTGCTCATGACAGCCCTCCACCATTGCTGCGGCGGCGGGTTAGCGCCATGGTGATGCCCATTGCCAAGGCTAATGCCAGCAGCGATGAGCCACCGTAGCTGATAAAGGGCAGCGTCATCCCCTTGGTCGGCATCAGCTCTAAGGTTGAGGCCATATGGATTAACGCTTGCAAGCCGAATTGGATGAGCAAGCCGGCCCCTGCGAGAACCACGAAAAGATTGTCATCGGCAAATAAACGGCTGAAACCGCGCAGCACCACAAATCCGAACAAGGCGATAATCAACAAGCAGGTAATCGCCCCAAATTCTTCGCCGGCAACTGAAAAGATGAAATCGGAATGGGCATCGGGGAGAATTTGCTTAATCTCGCCTTCACCGGGGCCGGTTCCAAGTAAACCGCCGTTTGTGAAGGCTTCCAAAGACCGGTCAATTTGGAAGGTGTCGCCTGATGACCGGTCAAAGAACCGATCAATGCGGCTGGACACATGCGGGAATAGAAAATACGCCGCCGACAGCCCGCATAGGGCCAATACGCCAATTGCCAAAATGAACGCCATTGGTAGGCCGGCGAGGAAAAATTGCGCCAGCCACACCAGAGTCACAACCACGGTTTGCCCCAGATCGGGCTGCAGCAACAGCAAGCCGACAACCACCGCCCATAAGGCAATGGCGATCAGATGCCCTGGAAATTCCGGCCGCCGCCGCCATTCGGCGAACATCCATGCAGACATCACCGCCAAACAGGGTTTGACAAATTCTGACACCTGCAGCGATAGACCGCCAATGCTTAACCAGCGCCGGGCGCCTTTGATCTCGGCGCCAAAGATCGGCGTCAATGCCAGCAAGATCAGACAGCCAACGAAACCAATCGCCGCCAGTCGACGAATTTGCAGCGGGTTCAGCAATGAGACGGCAAACATCAACGCCATTGCCACCGGCAAGACGATGAACTGCCGCTGCACGAAGTGATAGGGGTTCAAGCCAATCCGCTCAGCGACCGAGGGGCTTGCCGCCAGCACTAAAATGGCGCCCAGGGCAATGATCAGCAGCAAGGTTGAGATCAGCCAGCGATCAACGGTCCACCACCAACGCCCAAGCAAGCTTGTATCGGTGCGTGCAAAACTGCTCATGGGCGCACCTCGGTGGTTAATCGGCTGGCTTGTGCCAGCTGTTTTACCTGCCCGCGAAATTGATCGCCGCGCGCCTCGAAGCTGTCGAACTGATCAAAAGACGCTGCCGCCGGTGCCAGCAGAACAGTGGCCCCCGGCAAAGCTTCACCTTGCGCCAGTTGGTGAGCCTCATGGACAGCGTCGGCTAAATTGCCGGTGATTGAATAGGAGGTGGTGGCGCTTAAGCTGGCCGCGAAATCTGCTGCCGCTTCACCGATTAAATAGGCATGGCGAATGCGCTCAAAATAGCTTTTCAACGGTGCGATGCCGTCGGTTTTGGCGCGGCCACCTGCAATCCAGTAAATCGGTGCATAACAGGCCAGCGCCCGCGCCGCGGCGTGGGCATTGGTTGCTTTGCTGTCGTTAATGTAGGCAATTTCGTTGATCACGGCGACCCGCTCTTGGCGGTGTGCCAAACCAGCAAAGCCGATTAGGCCAGCCGTGATCGCCTCGGCAGTGATGCCGAGATCAAGGGCGATGGCAGCAACGGCAGCGGCGTTCTGGGCATTATGCTCCCCTGGCAGGGCGGCGGCCTTGGTCAAATCAAAGATGGCTTTGCAGCTGCCGTGATGATGCCATTGCAGCTGGCCATGCTGCACGTTCAGATGATCACGCGCGGCGGCGGCAACAGCGCTCTCGGCTGCGCTACCGGTGATGCTGCGCACCCGCCTGCCGGCAGATCTGAGACTGTCGGCAAGGCCCATGCAGGTCGGATCATCGGTGCCAATGACGGCCAGGCCATCGGCCCGTAAATTGTTAAAAATCCGCTGCTTGGCGGCAATATAACCTGCCATACCGCCGTGGCGCTCAAGATGGTCGGCTGAAATATTCAACAGACAGGCCGCCCGGCAGGCCAAACTTGGCGTCAACTCTAACTGGTAGGAGCTGAGTTCCAGGACATAAAAGCCTTGATGACTGAGCACCGGCAGGTCCAAGGCGGCAATGCCAAGATTACCGCCAACAGCCACTTCCTCACCTGCGTCGATCAGCACATGGCCAAGCAGGGCTGTTGTCGTTGACTTGCCGTTGGTACCGGTGATGGCGATGATTTTAGCGCTTGGCATGGCCCGCACCAAAAGCTCAATATCTCCAATGATTTCAACATCATGCTGCCGTGCTAATTGGGCCGCCGAATGCGGTTCTGGGTGCGTGTGCGGAATTCCCGGGCTGAGAATTAGAGCGGCGGCGATGTTCCATGGCATGTCCGCCGGTGGCAGAAGGCTTGCCCCTGCCGCCGCTGCGGCATCGCGCCGGTCGGCGGCATCATCCCAGGCAATGACCGTTGCC
>QCEM01000023.1 GCA_003280605.1 SAR116 cluster bacterium AG-355-O21
GCATCTTCCAGCATAGCGTTGATCTTGCCGGTGAGATTGCGGCGGGTGGCGTCAGGTTTGATGATCGAAAATGTATGTTCGATGGCCATAAGATAAATTCCAGTGCAATTGTATGTCAGGGGCAACTCTGCCGAACGCTTCGGCGCGCCGCGTTATAGCTGGACGATGGCGTGGCGGCAAGTGGCTGTGGGTTCAAGCGGGCACAATTTTCCGCGCCACCGCGACCTGCCGCAACCGATCAAGTGCTTTCTGCAGGATGGATCGCGGACAAGCAATATTGAAGCGCTGAAAACCACTGCCTAAGTCACCGAACAATGTACCGGTATCAAGATAAAGCTTGGCCTCCTCCAGCATCAGCGCATCAAGATCCTCATGGGTTAGCTGCCAAGAGCGAAAATCAACCCAAATCAGATACGTCCCCTGCAACGGTGAGACGACCGTGCCCGGCAAATGCGTTAGGCAAAAATCTTCAAATAGACGGCGGTTATCATCCAGATAGACCAACATCGCATCAAGCCAGTCATCGCCCTGGCGATAGGCGGCTTCAATTCCCGCCAGCGCAAGCGGATCCAAACCAGGCGACATGCCCACTTCGACCATTGTCTGCTTATACAGCGCCCGATCAGCAGCATTTGCGATAACAATATTTGACAGGTGCAAACCCGCGAGATTGAACGTCTTGGTCGCCGCCGTACAAATGATTGCGGCCTCACTTAACGCCGGCGCTAACGTCCCATAAGGGCAAAAGCTTTGTCCCGGCAGAATCAAATCGCCATGAATTTCATCGGCGATCACCCGCACCCCATGCTTGCTGCAAATCTCACCAAAGCGGGTAAGTTCGGCGGCCGTCCAAATGCGACCGACAGGATTATGTGGCGAGCACAGGATCGCCAGGGTCACGGCAGGGTCCGCGCATTTCCGTTCAAGGTCATCAAAGTCCATGGCATAGTGACCATCAACATAGATCAAATCATTGGAAACAATTTCACAGCCGCCATTTTTGATGGCTCTAAAAAACGGATAATAGACAGGCCGTTGAACCAACACTTTATCGCCTGCTTGGCAAAATGCTCGAACGGCAAAATGAAGCGCCGGCACAACCCCTGCCGTGCGCACAATATGCTCTCGATCGATTTGCCAATCATGGCGCTTGGCAAACCATTGAGTCACCGCCTTATCAAAACTTTCAGATGCTGCCGAATAGCCAAAAATGCCGTGATCGGCGCGTTTTTTAATGGCGTCAATGATCCCCGGGGCGCAGCGAAAATCCATATCCGCGACCCACATCGCTAAGACTTGATCTTCGCCATGCTCGGGGTTGGCGGCGTCCCATCGTTGCGGCCCGTTTGGCGTCGCGCGATAATCCCATTTCGTGGAGTCGCTGCCGCGTCGATCAATTACCTCACCAAAATCATACATTTGTTCACTCTCAGGGTTTGATTAATTTATTGACCATCACTTAGCTGTGGAACGGCCCCATGATTAATTTGCTTTTTCCCATCGGCCATCGTCGTCTTGACGCCAATAGGCAAGCGTGTGACCAGCCTCTCGGTAGCGTTTCCATCGATCGCGCGCCGCCTGAACAGCCGCATCGTCACGGCCGTCAAACAGCTCAAAAACACGTTCAAATGCAGCAACTTCCGGATGCTCACTGCCGTCGGTTAAAAACAAAAAGCTTGCCCCGTTGGGGTTTTCGATGCTGTCGGTAAGCCAGATTGGCTGCTGCTCGGCATGGCCATCCTTGGCGCTGCCATGGGGCAGCCAACCGCGTTCCTCATAGGTCCATAACTGACTATTTAGGGCATCAACCCGGGCCTCGCTTGCGGCCAATACCAGCGCGCGTTTACCACCTTCCAAAGTGCGTTCAAGCAGTTTGGGCAAGGCCCGTTCTAACGGACTGAAGGTCAGGTGGTAGAAGTTGATCTCGGTCATGACAGCGGTTTAGGCCCCAAGTTGGGCGACCAAAGTCGGAAAATCATCGACTATAATGTCATGCGCCGGGTTCGGTGTCGGGTCCGGAGCACCGGCACTGCCCCATTCATCCGGGCGGCGCACGAAGGCGGTTTTAAAACCGACCGCTTTGGCCGCATCAAGATCAAAATTATGGCACGCGACCATACAAAGTTGCGCCGGCTCCAGTTGCAAAAAATGCGCCGCCATAAGATAGGCTTCAGGCAGCGGCTTATACTTACCGATTGCCTCACACGAGATCACGGCATCCCAGCTCAAGCCATTGGCGCGGGCCGTGTCGATGATAATCCGAAAGCTTAAAATCGTAAATGAGGCACAAATGAAGCGCCGCCGAAGCCGCGGCAACACTGCCGGGAAGTCGCTCCAGCATTTGAAGTTATGGGGCACATCATAGGCAATCCAGTGGCGCTCGGGATCGCTCAGCATGTCCATTTCATTGGCGGCCAAAACCTCATCGACGGCGGCCCTATGGGCACCGTCAAAGTTATAGCTCGGGGCTGCATCCTTGCCGAGATTTAGCATCCGTTTCAATGCGGCCCGGCGAATTTGATTGGCCATGTCCGCCCAATCGCGGGTTTCACCGTATGTCTCACCTGCTGCCGCCAAGCTATTGCGAAAGCCGGTGTGCCAATCCAAGATGGTGCCACCGGTATCAAACGTCAGGGCTTTGATGCCGTCCATGCGCTTGCTGCACTCCGATAATTGTGTTTGCGAATGGAACTATCGCATGGATGATAGCGCCATGACCATCTTCGCTTGCACCGGACGAAAAATAACTGCGCCTGGCGGGCCACCATGCCCTGCTGCGCACTGAGGAGATCAGCCAAATGACCGCTGCCATCACCGCCGGCGTTTACCCCATGCTATATGCTTTTTTTGATCAAACCGGGGCGCTTGATCGGGCAGCTCATCGGAGTCAGGTTGACGGATGCATTGCCGCCGGTGCCCATGGATTGGCCATCGGTGGATTGGCCAGCGAATGTCATAAACTGAGCACCGATGAAAAACGCCAGCTGATGGCATGGACACTGGCCGACACCGCTGGCCGCGTCCCCGTCAGTGTGACCGTTTCGGAAAATACCGTGCACGGCCAAAAAGCTATGATTGCCGCTGCCGCAGACGAAGGCGCCGGTTGGGCCGTGATGCAGCCACCACCGGTCAAAAGCGCCAACAGTGCGGCCTTAATTGACTTTTTTGGCGCGGTTGCCGATACCGCCGCCATCCCCATGGGGATTCAAAACGCGCCGGAATATATCGGCATCGGCCTGGAGAACGCAGCCCTGGTCGAGCTTAACCGCCGGCATCCGCAAATCAGCATCCTGAAGGCCGAAGGTGATGCGCTTCATTGCCGCCGTATCGTCGACGATACAAATGGCGTCTTTCGATTGTTCAATGGCCGTAACGGCATCGATTTAATTGACACGTTAAGGGCCGGCTTTGACGGAATGATCCCATCACCTGATACCATCGATGTGCAAAGTCAAATCTTTGAGATGTTCCACCAGGGCCGGATTGATGAAGCTGAGCGTGCTTTTCAGCAAATCTTGCCGTTGCAAAGCTTTATGATGACATCCATTGATCATTTGCTGTGTTATGGCAAACGGCTCACCGCCAAGCGCCTTGGATTAGGGCCTGTTCATGATCGCGGTCCAAGCCAGGAACCGCATCCTTTCGGGCTGCAAATTCTTGATAATTGGTCACGTTATCTTGGCCCGCTGAGCTGATCTTCTTTTCACATCTTAAGGATCTACAAATGGCAACTTTTGTTTTGGTTCATGGTGCCTGGCACGGCGGTTGGTGCTGGTCGCGCGTCACCCCACAGCTTCAAGCGCTTGGTCATCAAGTCTTTGCACCGACGCTCAGCGGGCTTGCCGATCGAAGCCATTTGTTGTCACCGACCATTAACCTGCAAACCCATATCCGCGATATCACCGGCCTGCTTCAGTGGGAGGATTTACGCGATGTCATCCTGGTTGGGCATTCCTATGGCGGCATGGTCATCGCCGGCGTTGCCGATGCGATGGTCGAGCGGGTTTCTGCACTTGCCGTGATTGATGGATATGTGCCGGAAAATGGCGATTCTGCCTTTAGTCATCGACCGGCCGACCGCAATGCCGAAACACTGGCGATGGTCCGGGCGCAGGGCATGGGTTGGCAAATTCCCCCGTATAGCGCCGCCTCTTTCGGGGTCAATGCCGCCGATCAAGCCTGGGTTGATAGCAAGTTAACACCGCAACCTCTGGCCTGTTTTTCGCAGCCTATCCGACTGACCGGCGACAGCGACGAGATCACCCGCAAGCTGTATCTGCGGGCCGGCGATTATCCAAATGCACATTTCAGCGCGCTTGCCGACAAGCTGACAGCAGATCCCGGCTGGCAGGTCACCGAAATGGCCTGCGGCCACGATATCATGGTTGACCAGCCCGCTGCCCTGGCAGCAGCGCTTGCAACCCTCGCCTAACGGCCGGCGCTAAAGGAAGAAGACAAAGGTTACCAGCACGAAGATCGGCACCAAAATCAACACCGACCAGCCCATATAGCCGAAGAAGCTTGGCATGGCGATACCGCGCTCCTCGGCGATGGCCTTGACCATGAAATTGGGGGCATTACCGATATAGGTGTTGGCTCCCATGAATACCGCACCTGCTGAAATGGCCAGCAAGGTTGATGCCATTGGCCCCATCAGTGTTTCTGCATCGCCGCCGGCGGTATTGAAGAACACCAGATAGGTCGGCGCGTTATCGAGAAAGCTGGACAGCACGCCCGTGAACCAGAAATAAGCCCAATCAACAGGTTGGCCATCCTGCGTCACCGCTTCAACAATGATTGCCAAAGCACCGTTAGAACCTGCTTTCAGGATCGCAATCGCCGGAATGATGGTGATGAAAATCCCTGCAAACAGCTTTGCAACCTCGATAATCGGAAACCATGAAAAGCCGTTGGCGGTCCGGCTATCGCGGTTGGTGACACGCCAAGAGATCCAGGTAATTAGCAGCAACAGCACATCCCGTGTGATGTTCTGCAGCTCCCAATCGACGTAATAGACTTTGAAGCTGATGCCCGGCTTCCAAACGCCACTTAACAGCACCGCTCCCACAATGCAGGCGAGCAGCGGTAAATTCACCAAGCCCTCAAGCCCCAGCGGCTCGCGCTCTGCCGACGGTTCTTCGACAACCGCGTCATCGGCGGCTTTTTCGCGGCGGTATAAGAACGTATCAAGGGCGAAGAAAATAATCAGCAGGATCACCGACATCAAAATCATCGGCCAGAACATATATTGCGTCGGCCAAAAGAACTCGACCCCTTTCAGGAAGCCAAGGAACAGCGGCGGGTCACCTAACGGCGTTAACGAGCCGCCGATATTGGCAACCAGAAAAATGAAGAAAACAATCACATGGACTTTGTTTTTGCGGTTCTCATTGGCATTGATGATCGGCCGGATAAGCAGCATTGCCGCACCTGTTGTTCCCATCCAGCTGGCAATCAAAGTGCCGATAAGAAGGATCGCTGTATTGACCACCGGTGAGCCTTTGAGCGTGCCTTTCAGGCGCACCCCACCTGCGACCGTGAACAATGACAGCAGCAAGATGATGAACGGGATGTATTCCAACAAGCCCACATGGACCAGCTCATAAAGGGCCATTTGGGGGCCGAAGCTGATCGCAAAAGGCACCATGAACAGCAAAGCCCAGAAAGCTGAAATTTTACCAAAGTGATGATGCCAAAAATCACCAGCCACCAGCGGGAAAATTGCAATCGATAATAAAATTCCCGCAAAAGGCACGGCCCAGAGCAAGGCCATCTGGGCGCCGTCAATGGCTGGCGCACCTGCTGCGGCGGCTGCCACAGCCGGCACCGATTGACCGGCGACTAAGGCCAAAACTAACCCGGCCAACGCGACAAACTTGCCCATGCTTCCCCCCAGCAACAAAACCAACCCAATGCCATTGCCGCGTTTTTTATCTGCGGCCCCCTCCTTCATAAAGAAACTCACTCAAAAACGAAACACCAAAGCCGACAATTTGCCGTGTCCGCGATGACAGTTTGCTGAATTGCATCCCCGTCGGCAGATAGGATTTTGACTTCAACGGCAAAAATTTCGTCGAATTGGCTCCCGTCATAGCGGCGGATCTGTCATCATGCGGTTAGTACAACAGTAAGCGGATTGGCGGGCAATGAAAGCTGCAACGTGGAATGTGAACTCGATCAAGGCACGCTTACCAAATGTCTTGGCCTGGCTTCAAAAAGCCCAGCCGGATGTGGTCATGTTGCAAGAAATCAAAACCATTGATGACAATTTTCCGGCGATGGAAATCGAAGAGCTGGGCTACAACGTCGCCGTTCATGGTCAAAAAAGCTATAACGGCGTGGCGATTTTATCGAAATTACCGATCTCGGATGTGCAGCGCGGCCTGCCCGGCAACGAAGCCGATGAACAAGCACGCTATATCGAAGCGACAATCGCAGGCGTGCGCTTTGCTTCCATTTATCTGCCGAACGGTAATCCGACCCCAGGTGATAAGTTCACCTATAAGCTGGCCTGGATGGAACATCTGATCAACCGTGCCGAGGCTTTGCTGGCAACCGAGACCCCAACTGTATTGGCAGGTGATTACAACGTCATTCCCAGCGATGACGATGTGCATGATGCCGTGGCCTGGGCCGGCGATGCCTTAATCCGGCAAGAAACCCGGGACTGCTTTCGGCGCTTGCAGAACCTTGGTTATAGCGACGCCTTCCGGCTCCTCAACTCAACCCCGCATCGATATAGCTTCTGGGATTATCAGGGCGGTGCCTGGCAAAAAGACAATGGCATCCGCATTGATCATTTGATGCTCTCTGCGCAAGCTGTTGACCGCCTGCTTGCCGCTGACATTGACCAAGAGCCAAGAGGGTGGGAAAAAGCCTCTGATCACACCCCGGTGTGGATTGAGCTTACCGATTAAGGTTGGTAGGCGGTGATTAATTGATCGCTGCTTAAATCGGCGATTAACGCAGCAATCGCGCGGCCCGAGCGCGGATGCTGCCAATGCGGCGATAAATCGCGCAACGGATACAGCACAAAAGCACGTTCGTGCAGCCTTGGGTGCGGCAAGATCGGGTGAGCCGCCGCTGCGTTCTTGCAATCGCTGAGCACCCCTCGAAAATCCAGCAGATCAAGGTCAAGGACACGCGCCTCATTGCGTTTTTGTCGCCGCCGGCCAAATAAATCCTCAACCGCATGCAGCTCCTGCAACAAGGCCGCAGGCGTCAACTCGGTTACAACCGACAACACTGCATTGACAAACCAAGGTTGATCGGCCGCAGGCACCGGTGCCGTTGCATACCAAGGCGAACAGTTTATCAACCTTAAATGGCTTTTTTGTGTTATGATCTGAATTGCTGCAAGACACGTCCGATAAGCATCCTGATAACCGACAGCTGGCAGATTTGCACCAATGCCAATAAAAATATCACCGCCCACAGCCATAAAGAATTTTCCTAAAATGTCACGGCCGGGCTATACATCGGGATACCGGGCGCGTTAAACATACGAATAACGATGATGTATTCTAAATTCTAGAGGCTCATTGTAAAAATAATTCAAAAAATAAAAAGACTTTGTGGGGACAAAAATGAACTTCTATCCAAACGAGCGAATTGCGCTTTTCATCGATGGCGCAAACTTATATGCCGCTGCCCGTGGCCTGGGTTTCGATATCGACTACCGCCGCTTACTTAACGTATTTCAGAAACAAGGGCGCCTCATCCGTGCTTTCTATTATACGGCGTTAATTGAAGATCAAGAATACTCACCTATTCGCCCTTTGGTAGATTGGCTGGACTATAACGGCTACACGATGGTGACAAAGCCGACCAAGGAATATACCGACCCGTCCGGCCGCCGGAAGATCAAAGGCAATATGGATATCGAGTTGGCCATCGACGTGATGGAGATGGCCCATCACCTTGATCATATCGTGTTGTTTTCAGGCGATGGTGACTTCCGCCGCATGGTCGACGCCGTGCAACGCAAAGGGGTGCGGGTGACCGTCGTCTCAACGGTGCGCTCACAACCACCGATGATTGCCGATGAGTTACGCAGGCAAGCCGACAATTTCATAGAGTTGACGCAGTTGGTGAATGACATCGCCCGTGGCCATAGTGAGCGGCCACCGCGCGCGCCAGCATTGAGTGCCAATGATGTTGAAGATGATGACGATGATGATTACGCTGGCGACGACGATGAATATGATTTCATTGAAGATGACGAAGACGACGACAAAGCCGCGACGTAATCTTGTACAGCGTAAGTGATGAAAACCATAGCAAGGGCGCTCAACGCGCCACGCATTGATTGCCCACTTTGCCCCCGGTTGGTTGCCTTTCGTGACGCTAACCGGCAGGCTTTTCCCGACTGGCACAACGGCCCTGTGCCGTCTTTCGGGACTGCTGAAAGCCCGTTTTTAATTGTTGGTTTAGCGCCCGGGCTGCGCGGTGCCAATCGCACCGGTCGGCCATTTACCGGCGATTACGCCGGTGACCTGTTATATCAGACGCTTGCTAAATTTGGTTTTAGCGATGGCCAATATGGCAAAACCGCCAGCGATGGCTTGGCGCTGATAAATTGCCGTGTCACCAATGCGGTGCGCTGTGTGCCCCCGGAAAACAAACCGATCGGCACCGAGGCAAAAGCCTGCCGACAGTTTTTAATCGCCGAGTTAGCTGACGCAAAGCAAGTCATATTAGCCCTTGGCGGCTTGGCGCATGGGGCTGTGCTCACCTCCCTTGGCTTGCGCAAGGCCGACTACCCGTTCGGCCATTGTAACCGGCATCTGTTACCCGATGGCCGGGTGTTATTCGATAGCTATCACTGCTCGCGCTATAACACCAATACCGGCCGGCTAACGACCGCCATGTTTGAAAATGTTTTTGCCGCTATCCGCAACACCCTTGGCAGCCAATCATAATCTTCAGGCGCTAGGCTGATGGCCCGTCAATGCCCGCAAGCAGCGTTGACGGGGTCACATCCTTAACCCAGCGTGAGCGCTTATCAAGCCAGTAGCGCATCGGCGGCGGCAACAGATCTTCCGGGCTGTTGATGCCCAATTTAATCGCCGCATCATAGGCCCAGTTCGGATTATGCAAGGCTTCGCGGGCGATGGCGATCAGGTCGGCGCGGCCATCTTGCAAGATTTTCTCAGCTTGATCGGCATGGACAATCAAACCGACTGCCATGGTCTTGATATCGGCCTCATCGCGCAATTTATGTGCATAGGGAACTTGGTATCCATAGCTGACCGGTCCGGCACTGACCACCGGCGCTCCGGTTATACCGCCCGACGAACAGTCAATCACATCAACACCCAAGGCTTTAACGCGGCGGCCAAGACGGACATTTTCTTCCGGTCCCCAACCGGCGTCATCTTCAACAGATAGCCGCAAAAACAACGGCTTGTGTTGCGGCCAATTGGCCCGCACTTCTTCAATCACTTCGGTCACCAGCCGCATCCGATTATCTTCGGAGCCGCCATAGCCATCATTCCGGCGATTCGCCACAGGCGATAAAAATTGATGCAGCAAATAGCCATGGGCGCCGTGGATCTCGAGCACGTCAAAACCTGCAGCATCAGCGCGCCGCGCCGCGGCCCCCCAGGCAACAACCAGGTCAGCGATTTCTTCCACCCCAAGAGCACGCGGTCTGGGGTCCCCAGGATCACTCTCGGCGCTTGGTGCCACCAGCTCCCAATCATCCCAGTCATCAACATTGGCTGTTTCGGCGGTCAGCGGTTTGCCGCCTTCCCATGGCCGCGAGCGACGCGCCTTGCGGCCACTGTGCCCCAATTGAATCGCCGGCACGGCACCTTGGGCGCGAATAAATTCGGCCAAGCGAGCAACATGCGGAATGAAGTCATCATGCCATAGACCAAGATCGCCGACCGTGCCGCAGCCTCGACGCTCAACCTTGGTTGACTCAACCATCACCAATCCAGCCCCACCTGCCGCGAAACGACCAATGTTCATCAAATGCCAATCTGTCGGAAAACCTTTAATCGCAGCGTATTGATGCATCGGCGCGATCACAACTCGGTTAGGGACGGTGATCCCGCGGATTTCAAGCGGACTGAACAATAAGGGGTGGGTCATTAAGGAACCTCCAAAAGGTAAGGCGGTTAGCATAAATGCTAACCTGCGAATCGAGCAAGCCCCGGGCCGCATTCATGGCCGCAAACGGCAGCGCCGGTCAAGCTGGCCGTAAGCAAGACAAGGGCTGCCCGATACTGACTGCCAAACACCAAATCTGCTGATATAACGAGATTATCTTTATTCATTTTGGATACACCCATGAGCCAACCGTCACCGCAAGGTACGCCGGCCGCCAGTGCAGGTGCCATTGACTATAACATCCAGGTGTCAAAAGTTGATACCAACGTCTTGCGGCGGATCACAGTCATGGCTTTTAAGTACCGCGGCCGCATGGCGCTGGCCATTATTGCCACGATTATAGCTGCCAATTTGCAGCTGTTAATGCCGCAATACATCGGTCAGGCCGTTGATCAGGCGCAAGGGTTGCTGGGTGGCGCGGTGAGCGGTGTCACCTCTCGTGCCGAGGCCGAGGCCGCGTTATTTGCCACCGCCATGTTGCTGCTGGTGGTCACCATTGGCCGCGGCCTTGCAACGATGATGCAAAATTATCAAGGTGAAGCTGTCGGCCAATTGATCGGTTATGACCTCCGCATGGCCTACTACCGGCAATTGCAGCAGCTCAGCTTGTCATGGCACGACCGTGTGCATACCGGCGATCTAATGACACGCGGCATTCTTGATATTGAAGGTGTCAGGTTATGGACGGATACCGGCATTCTGAGAATTTTCTTCTTAAGCATCCTAATTGGCGGCGGCGCGGCAATTTTAATCAACCAAGACCCGGTCCTCGGCATGGTCGCGCTATCGTTTGTGCCGATCGTCGGCATTCGTGCCTCACTGGCGCGGCTGAAGCTGCGCGATACCTGGCTGGAACTTCAGGACCGAATGTCGACACTGACCAAGATCATGGAAGAAAACCTTGGCGGCATTCGTGTGGTCCGGGCCTTTGCGGCTCAATTACATGAGCTTAGCCGGTTTGATGGCGTTTCAAATGACGCCCTGAAAACAGCAACCAGGCGGGTTTATTTGTTTGTTCACTCAACCACGCAAATGACCTTTGTTTACTTTTTGGCAATGGCATTAACGCTTTGGGTTGGCGGCGAAAAAGTCTTGGCCGGTGACATAACATTGGGGCAGTTGGCTGAGTTTCTGGCCTTTATGCTGATCCTACAAATGCCGGTTCGGCAGATCGGCTGGATGATTAATTCCATCGCCCGAGCGTCAACCTGTGGTGGGCGTTTGTTCAATGTTCTTGACCTGACACCATCGATTGCTGATGCCGATGACGCGGTGCCGCTGGCACCTGGAAAGGGTGCCGTTCGATTTCACGGCGTTAGCTTTCGTTATCCCAATCAGGCCGCCAATCAGACAACCCTTAAAGACATCAGCTTTGATGTGCATCCAGGGAAAATGCTTGGCATTATTGGCCCGCCCGGATCAGGCAAATCATCATTGGTCCAACTGCTTGGGCGGTTTTATGATGTCGAGCAGGGCATGATTACCGTCGACGGTCAGGATATCAGGCAGGTGACCTTGGCCTCGCTCAGACAGGCCGTGGCGATTGTTCAACAAGACCCGTTCCTGTTTACCGCCTCAATCAACCATAATCTTGCCTATGGTGCCCCCTATGCAAGCCGCAGAGACATTGCCCATTCCGCGCAAACAGCGCAGCTGCACAATTACATTCAAGGATTACCAAGTGCATACGGCACCTTAGTCGGGGAACGCGGGGTGTCACTGTCCGGCGGCCAGCGCCAACGGATGTCAATCGCACGGGCGATTTTGCCCGATGCACGGGTGCTTGTTTTTGATGATTCAACGGCGGCGATTGATGCCGCCACTGAGCATCGCATCCGTGATGCCCTCAGCAGTTTCACCGCAGATCGGGCCGTAATCGTCATTGCCCACCGATTGTCTTCGCTGATGGCGGCCGACGAAATTCTTTTTCTGGAGGATGGTCAGATCGTCGAACGCGGCAATCATCACAGCCTGATGGCGCTGAATGGCCGCTATCGGCAGTTATATAACCTGCAAGCCGGTGGCAGCGATAGCGGCAAGGCAGTGTCATGAGCGCCCGGTCAAAAGCAGCCGACACCACGACCCGGTCACAAACCGCATCGGAACCCCTTGCGGTGGTTGGCTCGCAAATCAGTCAAGATGAAGAATTGTTCGGTAAGGTCTTTGATCGCTGGGTGGTGACGCGGTTCTTGCAATATGTCATGCCGTACCGTCGGCGCATTGCCGTTGGCATGCTTGCCGTACTGGCCTTTACCCTGACGCAGCTGTCGATCCCCTTGGTGATCCGTGCGGTCATCGATGATGCCCTTGGCGGCGGTGCTGCCGGTGGTGATGCGGTCTTGCTGCGTTGGTTAATTGCCGGCCTGATCATGGTCGTGGTGGCAAATTATGCGGCCAATCATTTGATGGAAACCATTGTCGGCAAAACTGCCCAAAACCTGCTGTTTGATTTACGCCGCGCAATGTACGCACATTTGCAAATCGTCTCACTGTCATTCATGGACAAAACCGAAGTTGGCCGCTTGATGTCGCGCTTACAGGGCGATGTTTATGCCTTACAGGAGTTTTTGGAATCGTCGATTTTCGCGGTCGGTGACATTGTCTTGCTGTTTGGCATTGTCGGCATTTTGCTGTGGCTTGATCCTGCTCTTGGGGCTTTGACCCTATCGGTGGTGCCATTGTTGTTTTTGGTGCGGATTATTTGGCTACCGCTGGCACGTCGGGCCTTCATGGATGCACGCGAGGCCAGCAGCGCGGCCACCGGCGCTTTAGCTGAAAACGTCCATGGGATCCGCGCAATCCAAGAACTTAACCGCGAAAAACTCAATGCCGAACTGTTTGACGAAAAGGCGACGCGCAATCTTCAAACCCATCTAAAAGCCTCGGCCTATACCAATATCATGATCCCGATCGTCGACAGCTTAACAGGCAGCGCCATGGCCATCGTGATTGTCGTTGGCGGTGCGATGGTGCTCGACGAGGCCGTCGATATTGGGGTGATGGTGGCGTTTATATTCTATGTGCAGCGGTTTTTTGACCCGATCCGCTCGTTAACCATTCAATATAGCATCATGCAGCGAGCGATGGCTGCCGGGCAGCGTATTTTTGAGGTCATTGACGTTGATATCGATGTCGCCGATAGCCCGTCGGCCGCCGACCCAAAAACCATTGATGGAACCATTCGCTTTGACAATGTGACTTTTGGCTATAATCCCGAGCACCCGATTTTAAAGAATATTTCGTTCACAGTGAACAGCGGCGAGACAGTCGCGCTTGTCGGTCCGACAGGGTCCGGAAAAACCAGCACAACGGCGCTGGTGCATCGGTTTTACGATGTCTGGCAAGGCAGCATCACGATTGGCGGCCATGACGTGCGGCAACTGACCCAAGCCGCTCTGGGACGGCATATCGCCATGGTTTTGCAGGAACCGTTTCTGTTTTCCAGCAGCATTCGGGAGAATATCCGCTATGCCAAGGCAGATGCCAGCGACGAAGATATCGTCAATGCCGCCATCGCCGTTGGCGCCGATCATTTTATCCAACGCCTTGAGCATGGCTATGACACGGTGCTTGAACAGGGCGGCGCAAACCTCTCAAACGGCCAACGGCAATTATTAAGTTTTGCCCGCGCCTTGGTTGCCGATGCGCAAATCCTGGTCCTGGACGAAGCCACCGCAAGCATCGACAGCTATACCGAATTAGAGATTCAAAAGGCGCTGAAACGCCTGCTGAAAGGCCGCACTGCCTTGGTTATCGCCCACCGTTTGGCGACGATCCGGGATGCGGACAGGATCATCGTGTTGCAAGAGGGGCACATCATTGAGACCGGCAGCCATAGCGAATTGATGGCGCAGCCTGGCCTTTACGCGCGTCTTTACCAGATGAATTTCGCTTCGTTCGATGATCTTCCGGCGGCCGAAGTAAACCAACCCCCATCGGCCGGCAGCGACACAACCTAACGGCGTTCAGTGGGCCGCAGGGCTTGGCGCATAACCATCCGCCCGCTCATCAGCGATTGCGCCAATGCCGCATTCTGTCTGCGGCTCGCCTGCAATCCTGACATGCCGCATCACCCGCGGCTGTTGGTAATCATATGGGCAAGCACGGTGCAGTACGCAGCGGTTGTCCCAAACCATGATATCCCCCGGCTGCCAGCGGTGCAGATAGGTGCGCGGTGCTTGGCACGCCGCCGTCAATAAATCATCAAGTAAGGCTGCGGCGTCAGCATCCGACATGCCGGGGATGCGGTAGGCGTGACGGCCGATGAACAGTGCTTTACGGCCGGTGACAGGATGGACTTTCACCAGCGGCCGCAGCGGCGCGCCATCGGTATGGTAGCCATAGGCTTCGCCGGTTTTGAAAACAAAACCTGCTTTTGCTTGCGATTGATATAGGGAGTGATAGGCCGCTAAATCAGCGATCTCAGCTTGGGTATCGGCATCTAAAGCATCATAGGCGGCGCGCATATCTGCAAATTCTGTTTCGCCGCCTTCGGCCGGGACGACTTCCGCCGCCAAGGCCGAGGCTTTGGCCGAAATCGGCATATAAGTGCTATCGGTGTGCCAGCCTTCATTGCCGCGCAGGGTCTGATAGCGTTTTTCCTTCGGCGTCATGATCTTGCCGTCAGGGGTCAGATTGCTTACCGCCACATACGGCTGTCCCGGGCGCAGACATTCAATCTCACCGAACCGCTTACCAAAGGCCACATGCTCCTCTGGGGTCAAATGTTGGTCTGGAAAAACCAATGCTGCATAGGTGTGAAAACCATCGATCACTTGGGTCCATTCAGTTTCCGTAAAATCGGCAATTCGTCCGCCTGTGACGCGTGCGCCGAGGGTGCTGTCGAGCGGTGTGAAAAGCAAATTCATGCAGAGCCTCCTGTGCGTGATGACGGCTTTTGCACCTGAACAGTGCGCCGCTTGCCGAAAAGCCTAGCCTGATTGTTTTAACGGCTCAAGCCTACAGAGGATGGCAACAGCATCATTTGTGCCGGTTATCGGGACTTTCCACCGCCACACTTGCGCTATCTAATTGCCGTAAAATATTTTTTATGGTCGCAAGCAGATCGTCACCGTCGAAAAGAAATCCGGGCAAATCAGCTGCTTTGGCAGCAGCGACATCACTGTCACGGTCTCCAATCAAGAACGAACCATCCTGAATGACCGGCCAATGCGCTTGTAAATCTAAAATCATTCCAGGGCCCGGCTTGCGCCAGTCTGACTGCGCCGAAAACCGGCCATCATCAAAATCAGGATGAAAGGCGGCAAACCGAAAATCATCAATAACAGCGCCGGCCTGCCGCATTTCACTTGCCATCCACAGATGTAAATCGTTCACGGCTTTTTGGTCGTAAAGACCGCGGGCGATACCCGCCTGATTGGTCACGACAAAAACCCAATAACCACGCTGGTTCAGCAGTTGCACGGCAGCTTTTGCGCCAACCACCCAGCTAATTTGATCCGGCCTATGGGCATAGCCGATATCAAGATTCAAAACCCCATCACGATCAAGAAAAGCCGCTGGTTTTGGCTGTTTGGGGGCGATCATGAACGCTCCTGAGCTTTAGAATACAGAATAGCCGCCATCGATGATATTGGTTGTACCGGTGTGATAGCGCGACGCATCGGAGGCCAAATACACAGCCATGCCGCCGAAGTCATCAGGTTCGCCCCATCGCCGTATCGGCACCCGCGGCAAGACTTTGGCCACAAACCGGTCATTCTGTTGGTGGCGTTCGGTCATATCGGTGGCAATCCATCCCGGCAAAACAGCATTGGCGCGGATCCCATAGCGGGCAAATTCAACCGCCACAGACTTAATCATTGAGACAACCGCACCCTTGGTTGCTGCATAATGTTGATTGGCTGCCGCCCCTTCAATTGCCGCCAAACTGGCCACACCGACAAGTGAGCCGCCGGCATCGCCGGCCTCGGCACGGGCCTTCATATGCCGAGCGGCGGCACGTAACGTGAAATAAACACCGTCCAAGTTCACATCCATCACCCGCCGCCAATCAGCATCCTTGATATCTAAAAAAGATGCTGCCGGACGGCCAATCCCAGCATTCGCGAAAACAGCATCAACGCGACCACATTGAGCAATCAGCCGGTCCATCTCGTGATCCACCGCTGCGGCGTCGGAAACATCAACTTGCGCCCCAATCACGTTACCGCCATCGGCAGATAATTGCGCACAGGCAGCAGCTGTTTTTTCCGCATTGGTGCCCCAGATCGCCACATCGCCGCCGGCCTCGGCGATGGCTTTCGCCATCCCAAAGCCAATGCCCCTGTTGCCGCCTGTCACCAGCACCACCTTACCGGTCAAATCGAAAGCGCTATAGCCCATGGTGTTTGTCCCATTCCAATCATTGATCCGCAGCGCAGCATAGCGGTAATCGCTACCCTTGGCGCAAGCCTTAAATACGTAACCGACACTTGACGCCTTGCCCAAGGAAAGGCATCGAAGGCAGATGACCGAGAAAACCTTATTGCTTGTGGCGCATGCGCCGTCGCCGAATACCCGCGCACTTTTTGATGCCGCCTTGGCCGGGGCCTGTGATCCGGCGATAAATCACGTCAGGGTTGCCGCCCATAGCCCGTTTGAGGTGACCGCAGAGATGGTTCTCGGCGCCGACGCCTTGTTGCTTGGTACACCAGAGAACCTTGGTTATATGAGCGGCGCGTTAAAGGATTTCTTCGACCGCATCTATAACCCCTGCCTGGCACACACGCAGGGTAAAGCGTTCAGCTATTACATCCGCGCCGGCCATGACGGCACCGGCACCAAGCGGGCAATACAAACAATCACCACCGGTTT
Source organism: SAR116 cluster bacterium AG-355-O21 (assembly GCA_003280605.1). Taxonomy (GTDB): domain Bacteria; phylum Pseudomonadota; class Alphaproteobacteria; order Thalassobaculales; family Thalassobaculaceae; genus TMED26. The sequence continues at coordinate 16,933 of QCEM01000023.1, forward strand.
GCGCTGGCGGCTTGTTGCCGATCCAATCATTTGCCGGGGTGAATTTTCCGAGCATTTCGCGCCGCGCTGCCGGGAACTTGCAATGACGCTGGCGGTCGGCTTGGAAAGCGGTATATTCTGAGCTTCCATCCAAGAGGCGGCGCATGCCCGATCAATCATTAGACCCGACCCACGCCTTGCACTTGCTTGCGCCCGAAACACGTGATCCACGGTTGCGTGGCTTCAGCGTTTTTGATCCAAGTGACCCGCATGAGACTAATTGTGGGCCGTTTTACTGCCGCTCTGATGAGCAGGGCGGTTTGCGGTTTGCATTTCTGGCAACAGCACATCAATGCAATTCGCGCGGTCAGTTGCATGGCGGATTATTGATGACATTTGCGGATTTAGTGATCGCCGGCACCGCTGTTCACGGCTTCCCCGAGGAGGCGGCCGTGACGGTTTCACTTACCAGTAACTTTGCCGCTGCCGGCACCATTGATCGGCTTATTACCGGCCGTGCCGATGTGACCCGGCGAACCGGCTCGATGTGTTTTTTAACCGCCACCATCGCTTGTGAGGATCAAACCCTGTTGACTTGCAGCGCCGTGATGAAGCGTATCGCCCGCAACCGTCTGACCGGATAGGCCCGGCAATGCACCTTTCTGCCAGCCTAAAAGCGGCCGTTTTAATGCTCATAGCGATGGTTTTCTTTAGCTTGATGAGCACATTTATTCGGCTCGCAAGCACCGAGCTGCATGCCTTTGAAATTGTCTTTTTTCGAAATTTCCTGGCCGTCATTCTGATGCTGCCATGGCTCTGGCATCAGGGTTTGGGCGCACTTCAAACAAACCGTTTGGGCATGCTGAGTTTACGCGCCGTTTTAAATGTCAGTGCGATGTTTGCCGGATTTATGGCCTTGACCATGATCCCCTTGGCAGAAGCCACGGCGCTGAGCTTCAGTGCGCCTTTATTTGCGACCGTCGGGGCCGCCTTGCTGTTGCATGAGCAGGTTCGTATGCGGCGGATCACAGCCTTACTCGTTGGTTTTGCGGGAACCATTATTGTCTTACAACCTGGTGCCCAGGCTATATCACCAGGGGCAATTCTGGCCATCGTTAATGCGTTTTTGCTGGCCATGACGCTGTTGGTGGTTAAAACCCTGACGCGCACCGAACGTCCGGAAAGTGTGGTCATCTATATGGTTTTGCTGCAGTCGCCGATTGCCTTGATTGCAGCAATTCCATTTTGGACCTGGCCAAGCCAAACGATGTGGCTATGGCTTTTCCTGCTGGCCGCTGCCGGAACCATTGGTCATGTTTTCTTCACCCGTGCCATGGTCATCGCAGATGTCACCCAGGTACAACCTTTTGAATTTGTCCGCCTGCCGATTATTGCCGCCATTGCTTTCTGGCTGTTTGGCGAGGTCCCGTCGTTATGGACCTGGATCGGTGGCGCGGTGATTTTCGCCGCCACGGCTTATATCACCCATCGTGAGGCCGTGGCCGAGCGGCGCCAGGAAGAATAACGGCGCTGTTTTCGGCTGCCGGCAATTGCGGCCCAAGATAGCTGTCGACCACATAAATAGGCCGCCGCTTCACCTCGCCGTGAATCCGGCCGATATATTCCCCCAAAATGCCAATACCGGTGATTTGCAAGCCGCTGAAAAACAGCAAGGTGACCATTAATGATGCATATCCGGGCACATCAACGCCAAAAACCAAGGTGCGGACAATCAGATAGGCGGCAAAGAAAAACGACGCCATCGAAATGATAAATCCACAATAAGTCCAGGCCCGAAGCGGGATAGTGCTAAACCCGGTAATGCCGGATAAAGCGAAATTCCAAAGCCGCCAATAGCCAAACTTGGTGTTGCCTTTGGCGCGCTCACGGCGCTGATAGCCAATGCTGACCTGTCGAAATCCGGGCCATACAAACAGCCCTTTCATGAAGCGATCACGCTCGCGCATTTGGCAAATCACATCAACGACCTTACGGTCCATCAGCCTGAAATCACCGGCATTGGCAGGAATTTCAACATCTGTCAGTTGTCCGATCAGCCAATAAAACCAGCGCGCCGACGTGCGTTTCAGCCATTGGTCACTGGCCCGAGAGGTGCGCACCGCATGGACAACGTCAAAGCCTTCGCGCCATTTTGCGATCAAGGTCGGAATCAACTCCGGCGGATCTTGTAGATCCACATCCATCGGGATCACGGCATCGCCGCGCGCCAGATCTAAGCCTGCGGTTAAGGCTGCTTCCTTGCCGAAATTGCGGGATAAATTCAGCACCCGAACGGTCTTTGGGTGATCGTGATAAACCCCCGCAAGCTGCCCAGCGGTGGCGTCTTTGCTGCCGTCATTGATACAAATGATCTCATAATCAACGTCAAGCGCCGCCATGATCGGTTGCACTTCGGCAAAAAAGTCAGCAATTGCTGCTTCTTCATTGAACATTGGAACAATAATCGAAATCAACGACATTGATGTCTCACTTGCTCACGTGATACTTGCAGAATGGTAAAGAGCGTAGCATGAATTAGCCGTAAATTGTGGGCGATCCGATGAACGCGAACGTGAAGCTTGGCAAAAAAATACTGCTGAAGGCCGCAATTGGGAAGCGTCGATAGATGATGACGGCACATTTCGGAGCAATCGATCTCAACCGCAACGCCGCTGTTGCCTGGGTCTGCTTAGTGGCCCTTTGCTTGCTGATCTATAGCTTTGAGCTCAGCAATTTTAATCTGTCGATCGACGAGGAGTATTACGCTTTTTCAGCAAACGACTCCTTAATCAACCTGGGTCGCTGGAGCCATGCGGCGATTCGTTATCTGATTTGGGATCAACCCATCCTGCCGTTCGCTCCGCTGATCGTTTTTGCGATGCTTTTGGCGCGCGCGCATTTGCTGCTCTTAGGCATGCTGCAGGTTGACCGCCTTGGCGGCTTTGAGCTGATTGCCTTTGCGGCCTTTGCAGCTTTTCCGGTTTGGTATGCACAGCTTGAATTCTTGATCAACGTGCTGCCTGTTGGCTTTGGCATTCTGGCCGCCACCGCTGCCGGCTGGCTGCTGACGATGGCGCAGCATAAATCACCCCTGCAGACCGCACGAAATTGGCTGCTGGCCAGTTTGTTGATGGCCTTCGCGATTGGCGCCTACCAAAGTTTTATTTTCTATTTTTTGGTGATCGGCCTTGGTGTCGCCACAGATCGCCTGCTGCATGGCAGCCAAATCCGGGAAATACTGCGGCTTGCCGGCCGCTTCGCCGGAGTTGCCATTGGGGCCGTCATTCTTTGGTACCTGATCCTGCAAATTTTTATGTTTGGCTTCGACAAGCAAACCGCCCCCTATGTCGGCAGCTTTTTTAAAGCATCAGCCTTTTTTGCCGATCCGGCGGCGATAGTCGCTGCCGCCGGCACCCAGTTAATCGCTATCTATGTCACCAATTGGCTGGCTTTTGGTTCTGCCGCCTATGTCTTCGGTGGTGCGCTGCTGGCAGCGATTGCCGGCTTGCTGATCACGGCGAGCAACCGTCGCCTGCTTGTCGGCCTGCTTATCGGCCTAATTTTCGTCACCCCCATGGGCCTTAACCTGCTGACCGGCGGGCAGTTGCCACTGCGTACTTTTATGGCTGCACCTTTGGTGGTTTGGTTAATGCTATTTCTCGCCCAAAGGCATGTCAACATGGGCCCTGCAAAACGCGGTTTCTTGGTTCTGGCGGCGCTTATCGCAATTGCCGGTATTTTTGTTCAAGCAACCGTCCATGCCCGGGCCTGGTCGATTTTGAAGCATGATCAAAACCTGGCGATGGAAATAAAAATGCGGTCGATGCAGGCGCTTGGAAACGATATTCCAAACCCTATTCGGATCGACATTAACGGCTTTATCGCTCCCCAATCGGTTTACCCGATGGTGCCGACAACCACCGCCGGCGCCTCCTTTTTTGAGTGGGATGGCGGCTCGCCGCATCGCATGGTGCGGTTAATGAATTTAATCGGCTACCATCAGTTTGTCTCACTCGCCAAGGCCCGCCGGCCGGCATTTGCCGTGGTCTATCGGCAGATGCCGGTGTGGCCCCGGGCCGGGTCCGTGCGCCGCGTCGGCGACGTAATCCTGGTCAAATTGTCGCCTTAAGCTGACGGCCCAAGTAAGGCCTCAAACGCTGCTTTGGTTTCCGCGCCGCCTTGATTGATGGTCAAGCTTTCATGGTTACGGCGGATTTCCAGACGGTGTGCATATTCGCGATTTTGCAGTTTAAACGGATCCATGCCGAGATCACGGGCAGCATGCAGCGGCCAATCGGCATTCCACAACAGTTCCCGTGCCAAAGCGGCAATATCAGCCTGCCCGGTTGTCAAGATTTCCTCGGCCTGGGCAGCATTGGTGATCAAGCCAACAGCAATCGTAGGGATATCAACTTCTTGCTTAATACGGGCGGCAAAGGGCACTTGATAGCCGGGAACGCGCGGCACCGGCGGCATATCGCTATCCCCTGGAATACCCCCAGAGGAGCAATCAATCATGTCAACGCCGCGAGCTTTCAAGGCATGTGATAACGCAACCGAGTCTTCTAAGTCCCAAATCCCACCGGCACCGTCAACCGCCGACAAACGGTAGAACAGAGGTTTATCCTCCGGCCAGGCCCGGCGCACTGTTTCAACCACTTCTAAGGGGAAACGCATACGGCCTTCGCGGTCACCGCCATAGCTGTCATTGCGCCGATTGCTGATGGGCGACAGAAATTGATGCAACAGATAACCATGAGCGCCGTGCACCTCGATAATGTCATAGCCGGCATCAAGACCGCGCCGGGTGGCCTCATAAAACGCCTCCAGCACAGCTTTAATATCAGCCGCATCCATTGCTTTGGGATCCATGAAACCCGGGCCATAGGGGATCGCTGTCGGTGCCAGACCGGGCCATGGGGGCCGCCCCTCTGCTGCATCTTCCGGACCCAGCGGCGCCCAATCTTTGACCGCCCCATTACACCCCGCTTTGCGCCCACAATGACCGATTTGCAGGGCCGGCACCGCCCCTAAAGCCTTTTGAAAATCCGTTAGTTTGCGATAAGCGGGAATGTGCCGATCATTGTAAATACCGGCGCATTCATAGGTTTTCCGGCCACGCGCTTCGACCGCCGTTTCTTCGCCAAAAATAATTCCCGGCGCGCCCATCGCCAGCCGACCGAGATGTGCTTCCTGCCATTCGGTCGGTGCCCCATCAATCGAATGATATTGGCACATCGGCGAGACCATGACCCGATTGGGGATGGTCACGCTGCGAATTTTTAGTGGCTGAAATAACAGAGGCGTATCGGAAGAAGGATCATCGAAAGACATAAAACAGCCCTAGCCTTGGCAAAATGAAGAATGCTTCATTCTATCCACGGCGGCGGCCTTGCCACAAGCATGCATTCTGGAAATTCAAGCAATCCAAACGGGATGCCAATTGGCACCCCGTCCGGTCAGCGCCTGTGCGCGCACCTTACCACATTGCAACCGGGTTAATGATCATCTGCACGGCGCCACGCACCCGCGCTTGCCCCAACACAAACATGAATTCATTGACGCCTTCTTTGGCCAGGCGACCGGTATTCATGGTTTCCAGAATATAAATGCCGTTTTCTTTCAAGAAAGTGACATGGCCGAAGAACACTTTATCGCCTTTCACGGGCGGCACGACTTCCAAGCCCCATGTGTCGGCCCCAACAGCCATCGGATTGAGGCTGGCAAGATAAACGGCGGCCTCGTTACTGATCCCAGGTTCACTGCCGGCCCAAACAGCCGGTTCCGATGCCAATTTGGCGTCAGTCCAGCCGGTATGGAACAAGACCACATCACCTTGGCGAATCTGCACCCCCTGCGCTTTTGCGGCAGCTTTGGTATCGGCGGACATGATCGCATCCCCCGCTTTCATGGACGTAACGCCGAAGTGTTTCGCCATATCAATCATCACGCCACGGCCAACCAGCGGCGGGATTGCATGGGTACCTATTTTCTTCAAACCGGTGATGTGCATGAAGTCTTTTGCTTCATTGCAGTTGTAGTAGACACCGTCTTCACCCAAATGGCCCAAGCCATCAATTTGCGGACCGGTGCCAAACCACAGCTGCGCCACATCATCCAGATAGGTCATCTCCCAGCCAAAATCGCCTGCCACGCTGCGGCCATTTTGTTGCCCTGGTGCCACAATCTGCATCGCCATTGTGCGCGGTGGGAAGGCCGGCATGCCTGGAAAAACAACAATTCCCAAATGGTGAGTTTGACCTTTTTTGACCAGCTTTGTGGCCATCAGAACTTGTTCCGGTGTGACATAATTGGCGGCACCAATTTCGTCACCTTTGCCCCATTTTGAGTACTCGCACGCAGCCATCGCCGCAGCGGAAAGCCCGGCGCTCAAGGTAACGGCCAATGCCGAAACCATCACTTTTTGCATGATGCTCATTATAGCCTCCTCCAGGTTTGCCAACGCCCTACTTCGCAGGACAACAGCCGACAGAAGCCGAATGCTTCGCTGTCAGCTTTGGTCTTTTTCCTGCCAAGGATACAATATTCACCGAAAAATTATATATTTTTTCAACCATTAAGCGATTTTTGCTTGCTTCAGCGCCATATCGGCAGCTGCCCGCCGCCTGCGTTATTCAGATATCGGGTGGCGTGAACGTTCTTTTACGACCAGAGATTTTGGTATGTTTAGTGCGAAAACCTGGATAAAATCAGTTTCTTTCTGGGTCGCTTTGGGCACCCAGTAGCGTGCGGTATGTGCACATTGTCAGGTTAGTTTTTTCGCTCCATGTCCCTCTTCATCGCGGTTATCGCGACGCTTATTCAGCAATCGATGTCGTATATGTCGGCACTGGTCGTGCCGGTCGCGGCACCGGAACTGGCGCGAGCGTTTGAGCTGCCTGTGGCGCTGACCGGTGTGCATATGGCGATCCTCTATACCGGCTCGACCGTGATGATGATTTTTGCCGGCAGTTTCATCAAGCGCTATGGCGCTGTGCGGATGTCGCAATTTTCGCTTGCCGGCATGACCGTCGGTCTTTCGCTGGGGCTGATCGGTGAGGTTTGGGCGTTGGCGATCGGCGCTATTCTTATTGGCCTCAGTTCGGCTTTTTCCACCCCTGCATCCTCCGATATCTTAGCCCGCTTCGCACCCCCGCGCCATGCACCGCTGATTTTTTCCATCAAACAAACCGGTGTTCCGATCGGCGGTATCATCGCCGGTTTATTGATTCCTTATCTGGTTGAGAACTATGGTTGGCGGGGGGTTTTTATTGGCCCTGCAATCCTTTGCCTGATCTTATCCGTGATGTTCCAGTTTCTGCGCTCTCGCTATGACGGAAACCGTGATCCGGACTTTCAAATTCGTCTTGCCAACGGTCTTTTGGCCCTGAAGGCCGCCATTGGCCCGGGACGGTTTCGGCCACTGACCCTGGCAACATTCACCTTCTGCGGTCTGCAAGGTGTGTTTGGCGGGTTTTTTGTTTCCTTTCTGGTTGAAGGCTTGGGGATGACGCTGGTCTTTGCCGGGTCGATTTTCGCGTTAGCTCAATTTGCTGCGATTTTTGGACGGATTTTTTGGGGGTGGCTGGCCGGGTTTACGGAGGGCCCACGGCGGGTTCTTGCCGGCCTGGGGATTTCTATGGGGCTGTGTTCCATGGCCTTTGCAGCTCTGCAGCCGAGTTGGCCGGAAATCTGGGTGACACTTCTGGCCCTGATCTATAGCGCCACGGCGATCAGCTGGCATGGTGTTATTTTGGCTGAAATTGCCCGCTTATCGGAACAAGATGCGGTGGCAACCAATACCGGTGGGGTGCTGGCTTTTGCAACCGGTGGACAAATCATCTATCCGGCCTTTTTTGGGATGCTGCTTGGGGCCACCGGGATTTTTGGATGGGGTTTCTTCCTGGCAGGTGTCCCGGCAGTGCTGATCGGCGGGGTTTTTCTGCGCCGTCAGCGGTAATCAATTTTTGCGCTGCCGCAAATGCCCTGCTTATTGACCTGTGCGATAAATTTGGTCCGCAGGGCGGAATCAGCATAGATACGGGAAAAGCTGAGGGTTTGATCGGCACTGCGCAGGAACACCCGGTGGCGTTCACAAACCGCCATTAAATCTTTTAGAAATGCTTTTGCATCATCACGATTGAGCTGGTGTTTTTTATGGTCCGCAGCCAGCGCGGCAAGCAGCTCTTTATCAATCATTTATCTTCCCTTTCAAGTCATCAGCAGTCTTTACAGCGAGATCACCATGCCATCATATCCTGGTTCGGTTGCTGGCGGACAGCGCTGTTTCAGGGCCTCATAATCAAGCCCCGCGCTCATATGGCTTAAAATCGCCCGCTGTGGTTTGGCGGCTTCGATCCATGAAAAACAACGCTCAACATTTGCATGGGCTTTTGACGGGCCGTCCCGCAGGCAATCGACAATCCAAAGTTCGATGTTTTTAAAGCGCTCTAAGTCAGCAGGCTCAAAAAAGGCCACATCGATCGAATAGGCGACCCGCTTGTTAAAAACAAACCCAAGGCTGTCGCCGCTGCTGCCGTGGTCTTGCCGATAGGCGTCGATCTCACAGCCCAAAAGCGACACTGGCCCAGGGGCGATTTCATGACCAACAAGCGGCGGCGCAAAATGAGGCGGGCTTTCCGGTACGGCTTCGAACATATAACGGAAACGATCACGCATGGCGCGCATTGTCGGGGCGTCGGTATAGAGCGGGATCGGTGCCCCTCGCCGCCAAAATAACGGCCGGACATCATCTAAACCATGGGTGTGATCAGCATGGGCGTGGGTCAGCAAGATGGCATCGATCTCTGGGCTGCCGGCCGCCAATAATTGCTCACGCAGATCAGGCGATGTATCGACCAAGAAATTACCGCCATCGGTTTCAACCAATAAGGAGGTCCGACGGCGGCGGTTTTTTGGGTTGCTTGGATCGCATTGCCCCCAACCCGAGCTGAGAGTCGGTACGCCGACCGACGAACCGCAGCCTAAAATAGTCACCCGCATGTTAGAATGGCCTTGTTACTTTGCTGAATAGATTAAAAAAATTATCCGTTGTTGCCGCCGCACATTGCGCAACCGACACACCTTTTAAATCAGCTAAGAAGCGCAAGGTGTCGGCCACATGTGCTGGCTCACAGCGCTTGCCGCGGTGTGGCACCGGGGCCAAATAAGGTGCATCTGTTTCAACCAGCAAGCGTGCCAAAGGTAAACTGCGAACAGTCTCTCGGATATCTTCGGCCGATTTGAAAGTTAAGATCCCCGACAAGGATATATAAAGCCCCATTTCTACTGATTTTTCAGCAAGTTCACGGCCAGTGCTAAAGCAATGTATTACCCCAGTGAACGGTGCTTTAGCCATCTCTTTTTGCAGAATATCAACCGTATCTTCATCGGCGGCCCGAGTATGCACAACAACCGGCAAGCAGGTATCACGGGCGGCCGTGATATGGGTTTGGAATGCTGTTTTTTGAATTTCACGGGGTGCAAAATCATAAAAATAATCAAGCCCGGTCTCGCCGATTGCGACCACCTTCGGATCCGCCGCCCGGGCGACCAAATCGGCAACCGTCGGTGCCGCCTCCTCTGCCACGTGATGGGGGTGGATCCCTGCCGAGGCGAAAATATCTGGGTAGCTATGGGCCAGTTTCACGACCTGCTCAAATTCGCTGAGCTTGGTGCAGATTGTTACCATGCGTGCGACGCCGGCGTTTCGCGCCCGCGCCACCACATCATCGCGATCATCGTCAAATTTATGAAAATCAAGATGGCAATGACTGTCCACAATCACCGGTAAACTCATGGTCGTCACGCCGCAACATAGCGGGGGAAAATGCCCACCGGTTGCGGCAAGGCGGCGCCTGCCGCCAAGGCACCTGCGGCACCAATATCGGTAAATGTCCGTGCCGACGCCGGCACCGCCAATTGGTCAAGCAAGCTTGCCATCGCTTGCGGCATCACCGGTTGCGTGACCACAGCCAAATGCCGCAACACTTCCATCAGGGTATACAACACAGTTGCCATCCGCTCGGGATCGGTTTTGCGCAAGCTCCATGGTGCTTGTTCATCAACATATCGGTTCGCTGCGCCAACGACTTCCCAGGTTTCTTCTAGGACCCGATGAAAAGCCTGCGCGTCGTAATGGTAACGCAGCCGGGTAATCAGGCTTTCCGCGCGCGCCAGCAGCGCGTGATCGGCGGCATTCAAGGTTCCTGGTGTCGGCACGGCGGCGCCGCAATGCTTGCCGACAAAAGACAACACACGCTGGGCTAAATTGCCCAAATCATTGGCCAAGTCAGCATTGATTCGATTAATCATCGCCTGCGATGAAAAGTCACCATCATTGCCAAACGGCACTTCGCGCAGCAAAAAATACCGTGTTGCATCCAAGCCATAGGTTTCGATCAACACATAAGGGTCAATGACATTGCCAAGCGACTTGGAAATCTTTTCGCCCTCATTGGTCCACCAACCATGGGCAAAAACACGCTTTGGCAGCGGTAAATCGGCTGCCATCAAAAAGGCTGGCCAATAAACCGCATGGAACCGCAAGATATCTTTGCCGACCATATGCAGATCGGCCGGCCAACGGGTTTGATAGGTGTCACTGGTGATGTCCGGGAAGCCTGCGGCGGTGATGTAATTGGTTAAGGCGTCAAGCCAGACATACATAATGTGATCGGCGTCATCAGGCACATCAATGCCCCAATTAAAACTTGTCCGAGAAACAGACAAGTCACGCAACCCCCCGCTGACAAAACTTATCACCTCATTTCGCCGGGTTTCAGGCAGGATGAAATCAGGATGGGCGGCATAAAAATCAAGCAAGGGCTGCTGCCATTTGGAAAGATCAAAGAAGTAGCTTGCTTCTTCAACCCATTCGACCGGCGCACCACTTGGCGCTTTTCCGTCAACCAGTTCGCTTTCGGTGAAAAAGCCCTCATCACGCACCGAATACCAGCCTGCGTATTTATCCAGATAAATATGTCCAGACGCCAGCAGTCGCCGCCAAATTTCTTGTGCCGCCACAATATGCCGTGGCTCGGTGGTGCGAATAAAATCATCATTGGAGAAGTTCATCGCAACCGCCAGATCGCGAAAATTTTGCGAAACTTTGTCGGTGAAGTCTTGTGCCGATATGCCGGCGTCGGCAGCTGCCTTTTCAACTTTTTGACCGTGCTCGTCAGTGCCTGTCAAAAAATGCACATTGAAACCATCAAGCCGTTTAAAACGCGCCAGAGCATCGCATGCCAGGGTGGTGTACGCATGCCCGATGTGCGGGACGTCATTGACATAGTAAATCGGCGTCGTGATGTAAAAAGTCTTTTCCATATTACCCTCCGGCTACGCAATCTTATCGCTGCGCAACCGCATTTTGATCAACTGGCAATCCTTGACCTAACGCCGGGACCTGCTGCTGGCAAGGACGAAAGCGCTAATTACCTAAATCCGTGCTGCGAAAACCCCTCTTGTTATTCAGTGAGCTTAAAAAAGGCACTCAGGATCATCTGCCGTTTATCCAGATTGACCGCCTTCCCGCGCCGAAAAAGACCATCGATCGCAGCGTATCGGTCGAGCCACTCAACCACGTTGTGCCGGCCCAAAAGCCGCGCCGCAATGTCAGCTTCTTGATCAATGATTGGCCGCAGTGGCGGCCCGCCGGCCGCTGCCCTGATGACCTGTTCCAACCAGTCCAGCAACATGGCCGTGGCCATGTCAAAAACCCCGCCGTTGCCGTCGCGCGGGCTGCGTGACCAATCATCGGCCAGCTTATAAAGCCGGCGTGTGTCAAAGCGCGGGGCATCGGCCAACACATCGATCATTTGCTGGTAAACGGCAATGCCGCCGGCATCGGCCAAAGTGATTGCCTGGCCGATACTGCCATTGCCCAGGGTCACAAGGGCGGCATGTTCGCTGCCGTCAATGTCAGGCCTTGCGGTCGCCAACAGATCACTGACCTGTTGATCGCTCAGCGGCTGCAGCAACAATTGCCGACATCGCGAGCGAATGGTCGGCAAAAGCCGCCCTGGATGGTGGCTGACCAGCAGCACAATCGCGCGTGAGGGCGGCTCCTCAAGAAGTTTTAAAATCGCATTCGCGGCATTGCGGTTCATCTCATCGGCGGCATCGACAATGACCACCCGCCAACCGCCCATGGCCGGTGTCAGCGATAAAAAGCCTCCCATCTCTCGAACATCACCGACAACAATCTCCTCGCGCCAGCGCTTTCGGCGTGGATCAAAGCCGCGTTCGATGGCCAGCAAGTCTGGATGGCTGCCGGCAGCAACCTGTCGAAAAACATGGCTTTCACTGTCAACCTCAAGGCCGCTTTCGGCAGCGTCGTCCGCAAATAAGCCTGCTGCTGCTTTTGGCTGCGCATCATTGAGCAAATAGCGGGCAAAACGATATGCCAAACTTGCTTTGCCAATGCCGCGAGGCCCGGCAATAAGCCAGCCATGGTGCAACCGACCACTTTCATGGGCCGCCAGCAAAGCCTGCTCGGCGGCACTGTGGCCGATCAGTTGGCTGGCGGCGCGGGGATGGGCTGTGCTATCTTCTTCCTGCTGATCAGTGCTCATAACGCCAGCTCAAAACGGCCGCAAACCAGATCCCAGATCACCTCAGACACCGCATTACTTTGCTGATTGGCGTCAATCAGCTTACAGCGCTTGGGGTCACCGGCGGCAATTTCGATAAATCCTTGGCGCATGCGTTCATGAAATTCAACGTCCATGTTCTCATACCGATCCTCTGCATCTTGCCCATCCTTTTCCAGGCGCGCTAAGGAACGTTCTAAGCCGGTCATCACAGGCAGATCTAAAATCAAGGTCAGGTCCGGCTCAAAACCATCTAAGATCAAGCGATGCAGACGGCGAATGGTCTCCCGCTCGAGGCCAAGGCCGTAGCCTTGATAGGCCATGGTCGAGTCTGCAAAGCGGTCGGACAAGACAAATTTTCCGGCCGCCAGCGCCGGTTCAATCACCCGCATGCAATGATCACGGCGGGCCGCGTATAGCAGCAATGTCTCACTTAATGGGTCCCAGCGGCCATTGTCCCCTTTGACCAACAGTTGGCGAATTTCCTCAGCCCCAACCGAGCCACCGGGCTCCCGGGTCACGATCACATCTTTGCCCAGGCTGCGGAGGCTTTCGGCCAGGCGGGCGATTTGCGTTGATTTACCTGCGCCCTCGCCGCCTTCCAGGGTCAGAAACACGCCGTCAGGCACCCTAAGATCCCCAAACCAGATAGCCGATAGCGGCAGCAATCCTGTTCATGAAACCCAGCCGGTCAATTTCCGTCGCTGCAATAAGCGGCCGTTCAATCGGCGCAAAGCCTGGGGCACTAATGGTCAGGTTACCGACCACCTGACCGGCTGCAATGGGTGCCGAGATGGGGGCTTCATACCGCGCCACCACCTTAACTTTTTTCCAGTCTTGGTGTGACATCGTTAACGTTAAGTCCTCGGTAAGGGCAAGCGGGACCGTTTTCGTGGACCCAAGCCAAACCGGCGCTTCGTCAACAACCGCACCCTTTTGGAAGACGGTGTAATTATCAAACTGCCGGAATCCCCACTCCAACAGCCGTTCAGATTCTTCGGAACGTTGCTTGACAGAAGTTAAGCCGTTGACGACCAAAATCAGACGACGGTCACCGCGCTTTACCGACGCCGTCAGACCATAGCCAGCCGCCCGAGTATGTCCCGTCTTCAAACCATCGGCATTCATCCGCTTGTACAGTAATGGATTGCGGTTACTTTGCCGAATATCGTTATAGGTGAAACTGGTTTCGGCATAAATTTCATATAGTTTTGGGAATTGCCGAATCGTCTCTTTGGCTAAAATTGCCAAGTCACGCACGGTGGTCCGGTGCCTGGGGTCGGGCCAGCCGGTCGCATTGCGAAAAGTTGATTGGGTCATGCCAAGCTGTAGCGCCGTTTCTGTCATGCGGTCACCAAATGCCGCCTCAGAGCCTGCCATGGCCTCGGCGAGGGCGATGGCTGCATCATTTCCCGACTGCACGATAATCCCACGCAGGATGTCGGCAACGGTAACGCGTTTACCAACCTCAATGAACATTTTAGAGCCGCCTTTGCGCCAGGCTTTTTCGCTGATTGGAATTTCATCATCCAACGAAAGGTCGCCATCTTTCAACGCTTGGAAGGCAAGAAAAGCCGTCATCATTTTGGTCATTGAGGCAGGTGGCGTCAGAACATCAGCCTTTTTTTCAAGCAGCACGGCCCCGGTATCATAATCCACCAAGATTGCTTCCCGCGCCGGGGTTTCGAGCGCCGCCGCCGGCAGCACCGGTGATCCCAAAAGCATCAGTCCAAAACTCAGAACACCGATAAACCGCGCCATTGCGCCTGCTCCTATTCGCAACATTACTTCAGCATATCCTGCCTGAGGCAGTAACAGAACACCACAATGGCGGTTGAAATTGACCAAATCATGGCAGCTTATGAGCACCCATTGGCAGTTAGTCGACCACCAATCGAGCCCCCGGATAGCCTTTCTCGATAACCTTGGCGAGCACATCGTCACCTTGGTCAACAGATCCTATTGGCCCCAGCCGCACCCGAAAAAATGTCCGGCCACCGACCGTCGCCGGACTGACATTAACAACCCCGATTGGCGCCAGAATCTTCACCAGTTGCAGGGCATTGCTCTCATTTCGGAAAGCCCCTGCCTGCACATAGATTTGGGTTTTTTCAGCATCACCCTGGAAGACCGTTTGACGGGCGGCGTTACGAGTCATTTCAACAATACTTTGTGTCGCCGCTTGTTTTGCTGCGGCCGGCGGTTGAGCCGGCACAGGTTTTCCGCCGAGCGGCGCCAAGCCTGCAGCCGAAACGGCGACCCGCGGCGATGACTGCGGTACTGGTGCAGTCGGCGCGGTTGCGGCCGACCCTGAAGCCGATAAAGGTGATGGTTTACCGGCCATGGCTAACGCCTTCAGACGGGCGCTTTCAGCGGCCATGAAGGTCACCCGTACACGCGCCGTACCGGCCTTTTCAAAGCCAAGAAGTTGCGCCCCTCGGCGTGACATATCAATGATCCGGCCATGGGCAAACGGCCCACGATCATTGACCCGCACCACCAGCGAGCGGCCATTGGTTAGGTTGGTCACTTGGACAACGCTGGGGATCGGCAAGGTCCGATGTGCCGCCGACACTTCAAACTGATTAAAAATTTCGCCGTTCGCTGTTTTTTTATTGTGAAATTGCGGCCCATACCATGAGGCAATGCCGGTTTCCACGTATCTGTCATCTTCAGCCGGGTAGTACCAAACATTTTTGATCTTATAAGCTTTGCCAACTTTATAATGGCCGATCACAGGGGACGGTTTGGCCACCACCGACTTAATTTTCTTCACATTGTGGACCAGCAGCGTGGTTTCGGCACAGGCACTGAGCAGCAGCCCCAAGCCAACAAGCGCGATGAAGTTCAAGCGAACCAAGCGGCAAAGCATCAGCGAATTCCAATGTTGTGTCGCGATACGGTGGAGCATTTATATTGTATACGGGTGCGTAAAAAAACCTAAATATTGAGGGTTTTTGAATTTTTACAGGCGATCACCATGCCGCCGCGTGGCGACCAAGGGTCACCGACGGACGCGACCAATGGGGCGGTAGGCCGTCGATCATACCAGCGTGTTTAATGGCACGCATCGGCCCAAAGCCGCTTTCATGGGCCTCCAGCAGGGCGTTGACCCGATCGTCATCAGGCTCCGCCGCCGCTATCCCGTTCACTGCCGGCGGAATGTCTTGCAGCCAGTGCCCTGTGCGCGCCAAGGCCACCTGCACATGCCAGCTGCCACCCTCCTCGGCGCGTCGAAGGACCGCTGCCAAGGCCCCAAGGGCCAGTAAATAGCCTGATCCGTGGTCCAGTGCTTGTGCCGGCAAAGCTTGCGGTTGATCGGTCACCCCAAAGCCTGCCGCCTCGCCATGGTTGATGCCAATCGCAGCTTGGGCAATGGAATCAAATCCGCGTCGCCCGGACCACGGCCCCTGATGGCCGTACGCAGATAGCGAGACATAAATAATACCTGGGTGTTTCGCGGCCACATCTGCGGCACCAAAGCCTTGGCCCGCGATGGCCCCAGGACGGTAGCCTTGGACGAAAATATCGGCGTCGTTGAGCAGGCCGCTTAGCCGCGCCTGATCGGCACTGGTTCGTAAGTCTAAATATCCGCTGCGCTTGCCGCGTCCACCATCCATCACCAACGGCAGCACGGCCGGGAGATGTGGTGCCGTGATCGCCATCACATCGGCACCATGCGCGGCCAAGACCCGGCCACAGACAGGACCGGCGATAATCCGGGTGAGGTCCAGCACGCGCAGGCCATCAAGTGGCCGTTTGTCGGCTTTGATCGGCACCGGCGGGCTGTCTGCAATTTTGTCAATTGCAACCAGTGGCAAAGCTGCAATCGCTTGGCCCTGGGCCGCGCCACGCCATTCATCGGTTGTGCGCATCATCGCGGTGATCGCCCCGTGGGCGGCAGCAGCGGTCTCGATCTCGGCGGCGCTGCGACCGGCAACAGCTGCCGTCACCGCCGCTCGCTCGGCAGAGCAGTTTAGCAAATCGATAAGGGCGCGGCGATGGTGGGCGAAGTTGGTATGCACGCGCAGCCAGCGTTGGTCGGCACAGCGATAGGCTCCCGCCAGCGGATCCCATAAATTCGCCGGCTTTTCGCCATTGATCCGGCAATATCGCTCACTGCGAAACTCAATCGCCGCATGCGCCCGGTCGACCGTTACCGAGCGATCTTCGCCATGTGCTTGCCGCCACACTTCACTGGCGGCAAGGGCGACCCCGCCAATGCTTGCCTGGGCCAAACCACTAACGTCGTAGAACGATGGCAAAATCGCATCATCGCCTGCCAGGGTTAGGCGGTTTAAAGCTGCCGGGTCAAATCCAAGCTGTTGCCAAATTGGCGACAGGATGGCTGCCGCGGTCATTTTGGCCGTCCCAAATGGTCCGATAAAATGCCGACCGCCGTGGCAAAATAATCCGAGCGGTTCCACTTCAAGATGACGTTATAATTATTGTATACTAAAAAGGCCGGCGTCAGGGATTTGCGGTCCGGTGCGACCACCGCTGCCTGCAGCGCACGCTTCGGTAAATCTGCGCCGGATATCCGCCTTACCCCTTGGTCCTGCCAGGCCGAGATAAGTTGCCGCCGCTTACGGCCAATGTCATCCCGCCCGAGTGCAGCAGGAAGGCTGATTTTTCGGCCCCAGGTCTGATCACCACGCCAGCCTGACTTTGCCAAGTAATTGGCAATTGAAGCAAACACATCCGGCAATGATCCCCAAATATCTTTTTGGCCATTGCCATCGTGATCGACAGCAAAATTATGAAAGCTGGACGGCATGAACTGATTTTGCCCCATGGCGCCGGCCCAGGAACCTTTCATCGCCGCCGCGCTGATATGACCGCCATCAATGATCTTCAGGGCCAGAAATAATTCTTTTCGGAAAAACGCACTGCGCCGACCATCGAAAGCCAAGGTTGCCAGCGCCGCAATCACAGGAAAGCCACCGGTGATGCGGCCGAAATCTGTTTCAATTCCCCAAAGCGCCACGATAAAGCGCGGCTGGACATTATATTTCTGTGACACCTCAGCCAGTAACGCCTTGTGTTTAATCAGTAACGCCCGGCCCTTATCGATCCGCCGTTGGTTGACCACCCGCTGCATATATTGCGCGAATGTGAGGGTGAATTCAGGCTGCCGGCGATCCAGCTCAATGACGCGGGGAATTGGCGCAATGCCTGTCAACGCGCTGTCCAACGTTACGGCTGAAATACCTTTGCTGACCGCCTCGGTCCGCAGTTTCGTCAGCCAAACATCAAATTCTTCGGCGACCGCCGGCGCACCGGTTAGCCCCCATATGCCGAACAAAATAACGGTGATTTGCGAAAATTTGCATATTTTCATGAGCATTTCCCATCACATCCAATGTCGAGACGACCGCATCCGACAGCCATGCGGTAGACTGCTGACCTATCGCTCGGGTTCTGTCAATCACCGAGGCGATCAATCGCGCACATCAAAAAAAAACGGCGCACTGTGAGGTGCGCCGCATTCCAGGGTCATCGGACCGCTTCGGTTTACCGAAATAAACTCAGCAGCGATACCGGCGCTTGGTTAACAATGCCCAGCGTTTGCACAGCCAATTGTTGCTGCACTTGAAGCGCCGTCAAGCGCGCTGCTTCGCGCGCCATATCGGCGTCAACAATGTTCCCCAAACCCTCTTCTGTGGCATCGCTGATGGCCGCCAGAAAGCTGGTTTGAAAATTCAACGCATTGACATCTGCGCCCAAGCCACCGAGGGCGGTGTTGACCGATGTTTCCAGCGTTGTGAACTCACCGGTGATCACCACCGCGCTTGACGATGCCGTGCCGACCGATACGGCCGCAAGTGATTCCGCATCGGTTGATAAATTATATGCCGCCCCAACGGTCAAAGTGCCGCCTGTTAAATTTGACAGGACGGTAATCGATGACGTGTCGCCGTTGATCAAATTCATGCCGTTAAAGATGGCATTGGAAATGAACCCCCCGGCCTGGGACAGCAACGAATTGAAATCAGCTTCCAGCAGCGCTCGTTGCGCGGTGGTCACACCTGCACTGCTCAATTCGGTAAGTTTCGATCGAATGTCTGCCAATAAGTTCGAAACGCTTGTCGTGCCTGCCAGCGCGACTTTACCTACCCCTTTGGCGTTATCTAATCCCTGCGTCACGGCAGCGATTGCCTTTAACTCACCACGGATCCCCTGCGCGATGGCGTAACTCGACGCATCATCCATCGCACCGGAAACTTTTAATCCCGTAGAAACGCGATTTTGGGCGGTCGCAAGCGTTTTGGTGATCTTATTGAGGTTTTGAAGTGCAACCAATGCAGACGGATTGGTCACAACCGAACTGTTAATTGCCATTTTGGCGTCCTCCTCATACAGCTCAAGCATTTTGCCCAGCCAGCCCATTACAAATGGACTACCACATCATACTGCCGATGTTGTGCTGTAAAGTCAAGAAGGACTACGAGCATTGTTATAAAAAATTAAAAAGCATCCGTCAATATTTTTTTTAAAATTTTATTTAATTTTTTTTCAAACGCCATTTTTCAGCTTTGCGCTATGCTCGAGGCCCTATCGGGCGTTTAAATAAGGCCTTTATGGAGACTGCTGCGGTTTGCCATTGCCAATCCCTATCGACTGCGTGTAAGTCCCATTGTCGATGTAGTCAAGTCTTTGGCTATCGTGCGGATGGGTGGCCGAGCGGTTGAAGGCACCGGTCTTGAAAACCGGCAGGCGTTAACGCGTCTCGTGGGTTCGAATCCCACCCCATCCGCCATCTACCTGCTCCGCAACCCTCCATCAAAATCCGTATTCGTCCTGCAAGCACCAGGATTTCTGGCATAAAGAGGCTCCATCGATCCACTTGTCCGTCGTCATATAAATTGGGACAATCAGCAGCCTGATTTAGGAGAGGCTCTGGTTCATCTGTTTCATGATATTAGGCGGCGTACTTGCGGTATTGCAAGCGCCGGGTCTCCATGGTTTTCCGTTTGATCCTTTCCCGTTTTCTTAGAATGGCCTGCCCGTGCCCGAAGTAAACGTTTGCCGGGGTCAGATTGTTGATGCTCTCATGGTATCGGTGGTGATTATAGTGATCTACGAACGCACCAATCTGCGCTTCCAAGTCTGCCGGGAAGTAGTAGTTGTCCAGCAGGATGCGGTTTTTCAGGGTCTGGTGCCAGCGCTCGATTTTGCCCTGTGTCTGCGGATGGTACGGCGCACCCCGGATGTGACCTATTTCCCTGTCTCCCAACCACTCAGACAGTTCGCCTGAGACGTAACTGGATCCGTTGTCTGATAACAGTCTCGGTTTATGAACAACATGGGCCTGATCACAGCCCGAAGACTGCAGGGCGAGGTCCAGCGTGTCAGTAACATCGCTCGTCTTCATGGTCGTGCACAGTTTCCAGGCAATAATATAGCGTGAGTAGTCATCGAGGATTGTCGACAGGTACATCCAGCCCCAACCGATAACTTTCAGATAGGTGAAGTCGGTCTGCCACAGTTGATTAATAGCGGTTGTCTTGTCCCTAAACTCGTCTGCAGCCTTGATGACGATGAATGCCGGGCTGGTAATCAGATCCATGGACTTGAGCAGCCGATAGACGGAAGCCTCGGAGACAAAGTACTTTTCTGTGTCAGTAAAGCGTACAGCCAGTTCCCGCGGCGACAGTTCCGGTACGTCGAGAGCAAGATCAACAATCCTCTGACGAACATTATCGGGAATACGGTTCCAGACCCGGGACGGTCGGGGTGACCGATCCTCCAAGGCCTCTGGCCTACCAGTCTGATAGCGGTCGTACCAGCGGTAGAACGTGGTGCGGGGGATGCCCAGCTTGTCCAGTGTCTGTTTGACTGGCAGGTGAGATTGCTCGACAAGGCGGATGATCTCAAGCTTTTCAGATGCGGGATATCTCATTCGGGGTCTCCCCCATCCGCGATCACGCTTTTTTTGAGAAGCCGGAGTTCCAGTGTTTGCTCGGCAACGACCTCTTTCAAATCACGCGCCTGTTGACGAAGGACCTTCACTTCATCTGTTGAGGCCGCACGAGCGGTATCGCCCGCAAGACGCCGCTTGCCAGCTTCCATGAACTCCTTCGACCATTTGTAATAAATGCTCTGCGCGATGCCTTCACGACGGCATAGCTCGGCGATGGTTTCTTCGCCACGCAATCCATCCAACACGATGCGGATCTTTTCCTCCGCCGAGTATTGCTTGCGAGTTGAACGGCGAATGTCCTTGATCGCCTTTGCGGCACCGGTCTGTCTTGTCTGCGAT
>QCEM01000024.1 GCA_003280605.1 SAR116 cluster bacterium AG-355-O21
ATGCCGCTGGCACCGCTGTTTTATTTCATCCCGGTTAGGGTAATGCCTTCGATAAACCGGCGCTGAGCCAGCAAGAAAGCAATGATCAAAGGTGTCACGATGATCGTTGCTGTGGCCATCATCGGACCATAGCTTGAGCCATCCGCATCACCTTTGAATTCACGCAGGCCAAGCGGCGGTGTATACAGGTCACGGTCGCCTGTAATCACCACGCGCGGCCAAAAATAATCATTCCAATGGGCGACCACAGAGAAAATCGCAAAAGCCAACAACGCCGGGATGGCCGTTGGCAACATCACCTTCCAAATGATCGAAAATTCCGACATGCCGTCCATCCGGGCGGCGTCGATTAAATCATCAGGCACTGTTTTAAAGAATTGCCGCATTAAAAAGATCCCAAAAACAGAGATGGTCCAGGGGATCACGAGGCTGGCATAGGTGTTGGTTAAGCCAAGTTTCGCCAGCATTATGTAAAGTGGCAAGGCAATCGCATGAACCGGAATCAGCAGGCAAAACAGCACCATCCCAAAGACCGCTTCGCGCCCCCAAAAGCGTAATTTCGACAACGCATAGGCACAGGGCAAAGCGACCAGAACTTGGATCAAAAAGATCGACAAGGTGACGATTACGCCATTGATCAGATAGCGCACCAAAGGGGCCTTTTTAAAGGCTTGGGTGTAATTGAAAATAATTGGTGTTTCGACACAGTCAGCGCGCGGATTACCAAGCTTTACGCAGTATTCATTCACCATCGGCTGTTGTGCGCCGAAAAAGCCACCGGTATTGGTTTCAATTTCCATCGGCGATTTAAACGAATAACTCAACATGACATAAAACGGCAGAATGACGATTAACGCCCCCAAAATAAGCACCGCATGTTTCAGCGCTTCGCTAAAAGGTGAGCTTTGACCAATCATGAGTAATGCACCTTGCGCTCGACAAAATAGCGCTGCAACAATGTTAGGATAAGGACGAAGGCAAGGAAGACGACCGTGATCGCCGATCCCATGCCCATCAAATTGTGCTGGATGGCTTTTTCATAAATCGCAAACATCATTACGAAGGTACTTTTCGACGGCCCCCCTTGGGTGATCGCTTCGACTGTATCGAAGACTTGAAAAGACCGAATTGTCGTAATTGTGACAACAAAAACCGTGGTCGGGCCAAGCATTGGCCACGTCACCAGCCGAAAACGGTCCCATGCTTTGGTTGCCCCATCCATGGATGCTGCATGGTATAACTCCCGTGGCACCGACGTCAGTCCCGCCAAATAAAGCACCATGTTAAATCCAAAAGCTTGCCAAATGCCGATAAAAGAGACGGTCCAAAGCGTGTAGGTTTTATCGCCAAACCAAAGCGGGAAATTGCGAATACAGCCGCGCTCATACCAGCTTGGTTGCTCATCGGACCAGGGGATCCACTGCCAGCTAAAAAAGCCTTCAACCCAAGTACCGCAACCATCTGTGAGGGTTTTATTGACGATCCCCAGAGTTGGATGAAGGGCAAATTCCCAGACAATCGCCATCGCCAACAACGCCGCCATGACAGGCAGAAAGTAAATTGTTTTGTAGATATTGCCGAAACGATTAACTGAGTTAATCAGCATTGCCGCCCCCAGGCCCAGAGCGATCGAAACCGGCACCACAACAATCACATAGATGAAGGTCGCCCAGAGCATTTTTTTATAGGTTGAACGGCCAATCATATGCGCATAGTTCTTGGTCCCCACCCAATCAAAGCCCGGATTACCCAGGGAATAATCGGTAAACGAAAGTCCCGCAGCGATAAACACCGGCGCAATCAAAATCAGCACCATCAATAAAATCGCGGGGGCGACAAACCAATAGCCGGCATTTTGACCATGTGCGGCCATCGTCACTGCCCCTCGGCAAATGCCAGACGGCGCAAATCTTGACCAAAGGCCATTGCAGCGCCTTCTTCTGCCTGCACAAACACATCATCACCGATGGAAATCTCTGACACCATGGATGGCGCAGCGCGGACCACAACGCGATCACTGCTGCCATTGATAGTTCCATGAAGGAAAAAGTCAGACCCGAGGTTTTCTTTGTAAACAATACGCAACGGCCAGGATTCGCCCTCGACCGCGCATGTTGAGATCTGTAAATGCTCAGGGCGCAAGCCAACCGACAAACCAGCGGTATTTTTCAGAACTGACAAGCGCCGTCGGAAGGGTACGCCGGCACTCATGACCCGCCCAGCACTATCGACTTCGGCGGAAAAGAGGTTGATCTTCGGGCTGCCAACAAATTCTGCCACACGCCGATCTAGCGGATTGCCATAAACCTCTGCTGGCGGTCCAAGTTGTAAGATGTGACCATCCATCATCACAGCCATGCGATCTGACATGGTTAGGGCTTCGGCTTGATCATGGGTGACATAGACAAAAGTTGTTTTCAGCTTTTGATGTAACTCAGCCAATTCAGCCCGCATGTGAACCCGCAGTGCAGCGTCAAGGTTCGACAGGGGTTCATCCATTAAAAAAGCGACGGGTTGGCGCACCATGGCCCGGCCCAGGGCCGCCCGCTGGCGCTGTCCACCCGATAATTGACCTGGCTTGCGATCTAATAGATGATTTATTTTTAATGTAGCTGCAGTGTCATCAACCAAAGAATTGATAAGCGCCATAGCGCTACTGTGCCCTGATGCCAATCGACCCAGAAGCGGCAACCGCTGCCACAATGTCAAATCACGCAATAACAACGGCGTCGCCATATTTTGGCGTACTGTCAAATGCGGATAAAGCGCATATGACTGAAAAACCATCGCTAAGTCACGGTTACTTGCGCGAACTGTGTTCATCAGGCTATCGCCAATTAACACATTGCCGCTTGTTTGCATTTCTAAACCGGCAATAATTCTGAGTAAGGTGGATTTACCGCACCCAGATGGCCCGACTAAAGTCAGAAATTCACCATCATCAATATCAAGGTTGACCGCCTTTAATACCTGCGTCTCTCCGAACTGTTTAGAAATCTGCTGTAACTGGATTTTTGACACATCACTGCTCCGACTACGGGCGGAGGTTTATCGTGGCTAAAATGCAAATTAATGTGATTTTGGTTACAATTGCGTTACACAAGCGGCATTTTCACGCCGCGGCCACACTATTGACCGCCCTTTGTATTTGTCTTGAGGCGTGCGGTCGTTGCCTGTAACCCCGACGAGGTCTCTGAAACGGCTAATAACAAAAAATTCATCGTGTCGACCGATGAGACGAGGCTGTGCTGCTCTGTCCACTACGACAGTGACATGAATGCACGAGATAGGCAGATACCAACGACACCTATGGACTGCGAGATCATTTCTGTACAGTGTGTCTCGTAGATATGCGATTAGGAAATGCTGTTCCTGGAACCCGTTTGCGTTCCTGAATGCTGTGCCGCAGAACCACTAAAGAAAATATTTCATACCGATATAGGCGTAGATGCCTGCGCATAGACCGATGGTTAACATGACGGCTGCGCTGCCATAATCTTTTGCACGTCTTGAGAGCCCATGTTTTGAAAAAGAAATCCGGTCAATTGCCGCCTCGACGCTTGAATTTAGTAATTCAACAATCAACACAAGGATAACAGAGCCAACCATGAGGATTGTTTCAATATCTGTCGCGGGCATCCAGAATGCCAAAGGAATCATAAGACATGCGAGCAATAATTCCTGTCGAAAAGCGCTTTCCTCACGGACCGCAAACATCAGGCCTGACCAAGAATTCCGTGCCGCCATCACTGCGCGAGTTACCCCTTGATTGTCTTTATAAGGATTATCTGAAACATTATATTCGGCCTTATCCTGACGGGCCGCCACAAGATGCTCGGCAAAGATCGATGAAGCATTTTGCCAGGAAAAAGTTTCCGCATGTTGCCGGGGTTTTGTTCGCGGAATCATTAAGGCGCGTTGACACGCGCGGCCGAGGTCTTCATCCAAAACACCTCCCTCAGAATTGCCAATGACGTCAATAGGGCCTGTCACTGGATAAGCTGCGACGGGTAACCCGCATGCCATTGCTTCCAACAACACCAACCCAAAGGTATCTGTACGACTTGGAAATACAAAAACATCTGCCTTGTTATACAATTCCGGGAGGTCTGACATTTTCTTAGGCCCAAAAAAGCGCACATTGGAATATTGCGCCTTTAATTGCTTGAGCGCCGGACCGCCACCGACGACCCATTTCTCTCCATCGAGATCAAGATTAAGAAATGCTTCAAGATTTTTCTCAATAGCTACGCGCCCAACGTTAATATAAATCGGAATAGCGTCCTCTTTTGGAGGGGGGGGCTTAGGTGAAAAGAGTTCTAAATCAACTCCACGTGGCCATAATACGGGGTGGCCAACGTTCCAATTTTCCAAATCTGTCACTACCGAGTTTGTTGGTGCCATTACGGCTGCCGCTGGCGCGTGAAACCAACGCAAAAATGCATAGGTCCAGGCGAGTGGCACCCGTAACCGCGAATGAACATATTCGGGAAACCGGGTGTGATATGCGGTTGTAAAGGCTAAATTACTTCGTTGGGCAAAAGCGCGTGCAGCTAAACCCAACGGCCCTTCGGTTGCAATATGCAGATGGTCAGGTCCGAAAGCCCGTATCGCCTTACTGACCTTGCCGCCTGGGAAAAGTGCTAAACGAATTTCAGGGTATGTGGGACAAGGGATTGTCTTGAAGCCGTTTGGAGTAATAAGCTCGATCTCATGGCCCATCTCCTGAAGGGTATCCCTGGTTTTTGTAAGTGTTGTTACAACACCATTGACTTGCGGGTGCCATGCGTCAGTAACAATCAGGACTTTCAAGACGCCTTTCCTAAAATTGTTGGCGTTGTGGTCTCTATCATAATTGACCGATGGCGTAATTCATTGGTGCGGCTTCGAGATAGGTAACCACTCCAATCCAGTATTTCCAGTTGTCCGTCCATGTGTTCAACAAGGGCAGATATTGATTCGACCCAATCCCCATCATTAAGATAAAGAACACCATTAATCATTCGAATTTCTGGTTTGTGGATATGGCCGCAAACAACGCCTTCACAATTCCGCCGCCGTGCCTCTTTAACCATGGCGACTTCAAAGGCTGAAATAAAGGATACCGCGGATTTGACCTGTAGTTTGAGGTACTGCGATAATGACCAATAGGGCAAGTTGAAGGCGTGTCTGATTTTATTAAAAACGCGGTTAGCCACCAGCAGGGCGGTGTAGGCACTGTCCCCGACATAGGCAAGCCAGCGGGCGTGTTGCAAGATATTATCAAACAAGTCCCCATGGACTACCCATAGCTTGCGGCCGTCGACGGTTTCATGAATATCGTCGTGTTTGATCTCAATCTCGCCGAAATTGTAACCGATGTAGTTGCGAGCAACTTCATCGTGATTACCTGGGATGTAGATAACTTTGGTACCTTGACGGGCCTTGCGAAGCACCTTTTGAACCACATCATTATGCTCTTGCGGCCAAAAGAAACGCTTTTTCATCTGCCAGCCATCAATAATATCTCCAACAAGATAAAGCTTTTCACAGGACGTATGTTTGAGGAAATGCAAAAGCGCCTTGGTCTGGGCGCCAGGCGTACCCAAGTGCGTGTCAGATATCCACACGGTACGAAACTGAAGGCTCGTATCGTTTGCACCAGACAATTTAACGCTCCATGATCTACTTTATATGGTAAGTATCATCTTCAAAGCACCCTCTATGTAGTAGCGTCAGAACATGAAGTAAATATGTCTTTTGTATGACAGTTTTAATTATCCAGTCAGCTGCGGAGATGCGCAATACAGATGATACTGTTGCCATATCGACAAAAAAATTAATTCGCTTTCCGTAAAAAATATTCGTTTCGGTAGGGGAACTTTTTGATGCTGGGTTTGAAAATGCGAGTTTAAGTAGTACACCCGGCAGGAGATACCTCACGGATACATTCCGGGGGAAAGAGCCGCAATGAATTCTTCAAAGTCCACCATACCTACTTAAACCGACTAACTTATTGGGCAGTCCAACAAGAGAAAAACGCGGCAAGCCGATGGCAATATGCACCTGCAAATGAATGTTAAGGGTATCAATACCTAAGAAGGCGACTGTTTTTACCCGTGCAACCACAGCAGTGATCCTTGCGCCAGCGACTCCTCATAGCTATGGAGGTTTAGGATGATTAAAAGCAGATCGGCCGGCTGTCGGCGCTAGCTGTCTTGGCGCCGCAGCATTGGGCCTGTCGACCCGCCACCGACAATGTGAAAGTGCAAATGGGGCACTTCTTGGTGGCCGTTTTCGCCGGTATTGCAAATGATCCGGTAGCCGTCATCGGCCACCCCCGTGGCGCGTGCGACCTTTCCCAAAGCTCGCACAAAAGCGACAATCTCGGCGTCACTGGCGGTTTCTGCAAAGCTTGTTAAATCAGCATAGGCGGCTTTTGGAATGACCAGCGCGTGAACAGGCCGCTGCGGGCTGATGTCGTGGAATGATAAAACATGCTCATCTTCCAGCACGGTATTATTGGGGATTTCATTGCGCAGGATGCGGGCAAAAATATTGTTGTCGTCATAGGTCGCGGCCATCGCCCTAAAGCTCCTTATGTTGAACGGCTATTTTTCTCGGTAATTCCAGAAACCCCCTGGCGGCCTTCCAAGGCTTGCCAAACCGCTGCCGGCGGCAGGCCGGCGGCTGCCCATAAAACCAATAAATGGTACAACAGGTCAGCACTTTCAGCGGCCAAATCCTCGGGCCTCTCGGCCATCGCGGCGATCACTGTTTCAACAGCCTCCTCGCCCAATTTCTGCGCTGCTTTGGCGGTTCCGGCGGCCAGCAATTGAGCGGTATAGGAGCTTTCCGGATCGCTATCTTTGCGCGCCGCAATGGTTGCGGCCAGGCGGTCAAGAACATGATCGGTCATTGGTTTTCCCCGTCATCAATCGGCCGCACGGCCAGGCCGGCAGCAGCCATATGGTGCTTTACCTCAGCGATCCGAAAGGTGCCAAAATGAAACACCGATGCGGCCAATACGGCCGAGGCATGGCCCAGGGTCACACCCTCGACAAAATGCTGCAGACTGCCAACCCCGCCGGATGCGATTACCGGGATTGGCACGGCGTCAGCGATGGCCCGGGTCAGGTCCAGGTTAAAGCCCTGCTTGGTGCCGTCGCGATCCATGGACGTCAGCAGAATCTCCCCGGCCCCATAAGCGGCCATGCGGCGCGCCCAATCGACGGCGTCAAGGCCTGTCGGCTGGCGTCCGCCATGGGTAAAAATCTCATATTTTCCTGGCCCGGTCTGTTTCGCGTCGAGCGCCACAACAATACATTGGGCGCCAAATTTTTCAGCGGCCTCGCGAACAAACTCCGGCGTTTTCACCGCTGCGGTCATGATTGAGACCTTATCGGCACCGGCAAGCAGCAGTTTGCGGATATCTTCAACCCGGCGAACGCCGCCACCGACGGTCAGCGGCATGAAACACTCTTCTGCGGTGCGTGCGACCACGTCATACAGGGTGTCACGATTGTCGGAGCTGGCGGTAATATCTAAAAAACACAGCTCATCGGCTCCCTCGCGGTCGTACAGCCGGGCCTGCACCACAGGGTCACCGGCATCAACCAAATCGACAAAGTTGACGCCTTTGACAACACGGCCATCTTTCACATCGAGGCATGGAATAACGCGGGTAGTGAGCATTAGGCCTCCTGTTCGGCACGGCGTGCTGTTTTCAAAAAGGCGACAGCTTCTGCGGCATCAAGCCGACCGTCATAAAGCGCGCGACCGGAAATAACGCCGCTGATACCGCTGTCTGCATGGCTGACCAGGGCAGTTAAGTCAGCCATCGAGGCGACCCCGCCGGAAGCGATGATCGGCGTCGATACAGCTTGCGCCAGTGCAGCCGTGGCGGCAACATTGACCCCCGCCAAGGCGCCATCACGATCAATATCGGTAAAAATAATCGCCGCGACGCCGCAGTCTTCAAAGCGGAGGGCCAATTCCAGGGCGGTCAGGTCAGCCGTTTCGGCCCAGCCTTCGACGGCAACCTTGCCGTCGCGGGCATCGACACCGACCGCTATCTGGCCGGGAAAGGCGGCGCAGGCCGTGCGCACCAAAGCCGGATCGCGCAGCGCGGCGGTGCCAAGGACAACTCTGTTTATGCCGCCCGCAAGCCAAGCTTCGATTGCCGCCAGATCGCGAATTCCGCCGCCCAATTGGATGGGAATATCAATGGCCGACCGGATCGCCGCAACAGCATCACGGTTAACGGCCTGGCCGGCAAAAGCACCGTCAAGATCGACAACATGCAACCATTCACAACCGGCGGCGGCAAAGGCCGCCGCTTGATCGCCCGGATCGTCGTTAAACACCGTTGCCGCCGCCATATCGCCGCGCAGCAGCCGGACGCATTGACCGGCCTTCAAATCAATCGCCGGATACAAAATCATTTACAATTCCTTGTAGTAGAAATGGCCGGTCACAAAATTACCGTCGACGACAGCATAATTATCATGGGTGCCGAAGCGGGTGTAGCCGAGCATCTCAAATAAGCTGATCGCCCGCTCCTGGCTGGCCCGCACATCAAGGTTAATAATCCGAAATCCGGCCTCGCGGGCCCAGGCCTCGGCGTGTTCGATGATCAACTGGGACAAACCATGACCGCGGGCCCAAGGGGCCACGAAAAAAGTCGTCAGGTGGCAGGCAAAAGCTTGCGCCTCATTGTTCCGAGGTGGCTTTAAAATCTGCACCGAGCTGGCAATAACGCCATCAAGGCGGCCAATAACCAGCACCCGATCAGGGATTAAAACAACGCCCCGCCAGTAGCTCTCAAGGGTTTGCCGTGGCGGCGGGGTTAACCAGCCAAAGCCACCGCCGTCGGCGATTGCAGCGTCGGTTGCATCGCAAATATCCACCAAGTCGCCATTGTCGAGCTGCGTCAAGACTTGCGTTTTCACCGATGCCGACGGATTTGGCTGTTTGCTCTTTTGATCCATGCTGTGCTCCATCTCGTCTTTGTTATGGCGACCAATGCATGAAATTGGCGATTAAGCGCAAACCGCTGGCCTGGCTTTTCTCGGGATGAAATTGCACACCGACCATGTTGTCGCGGCCAATGGCGGCGGTCACGGTTTGCCCGTATTCAGTGGTCGCAATAACGTCCTGGTCGCGCACCGATTGGAAGTGGAAGCCGTGAACGAAATAAACAAACGGTGCCTCCTCAAGGCCGGCGAAGACAGGGTGTTGATTGCCAACAAGCTGTAGTTGGTTCCAGCCCATATGCGGTATTTTAAGGTCTTGGCCGTCAGCCTTGCTGGCCGGCGACAAGGCAACAACTTCGCCGGCAATTAGGCCAAACCCCTCACAATAACCATGTTCTAAGCCGGCATCGGCCAACAGTTGCATACCGACACAGATGCCTAAAAACGGCTTGCCGGCGGTGATATGTGCCAGCACCGCCTCGGTCATGCCGGCGACCTGCCGCAACCCTTGGCGGCAATCGGCAAAAGCCCCGACACCGGGCAAAACCAGGTGACTGGCCTTGGCGACGTCAGCCGCGTTCGCGGTCACCGTAATGTTCATATCCAAGGCGTGTTCGCGGCCGGCGCGCTCAAACGCTTTCGCGGCCGAGCGCAAATTACCGGATCCATAATCAATAATCGCGACCGTCATAATTCGGTCTCCGCTTAACTTAAGCCACCACTAAGAGTGCCTTTTGTTGACGGCACTGCATCTGCTTTGCGAGGGTCGATTTCGATCGCTTGGCGCAGCGCCCGGGCCAATCCTTTGAAACATGACTCGGCGATATGGTGATTGTTTTCACCATATAGATTTTCGATGTGCAATGTGGCGCCGGCAGATTGTGCGAAGGCTTGGAACCATTCACGGAATAGCTCGGTATCAAATTCCCCAAGCTTGGGGCGGGTAAACCCAACACGCCAGACCAAATATGGCCGGTTCGACATGTCGATGGCCACCCGGGTGAGGGTTTCGTCCATCGGAATGAGGGCGGATCCATAGCGGCTAATTCCGACACGGTTACCAAGCGCCTGAGCCACCGCTTCACCAACCACATATCCGGAATCCTCGGTGGTGTGATGATAATCGATGTGCAAGTCACCTTTTGCCTGCAGGTCCAAATCGATTAATGAATGCCGGGAGAGTTGTTCCATCATATGGTCAAGAAAGCCGATCCCGGTGCTGACGTTATACTGGCCGTCGCCATCAAGATTGACAGCACCCTTAATTGTGGTTTCTTTGGTTGTGCGCTCAATCTCGGCGCGGCGTCCCTCTGGCATGGTCGCGGTCCTTTCTGGTCGATCTCGCATGCCGCATGGCGGCGCGCGGTTATGTAACAGGTGGTGGCGATTTTGGCCAGCACCAGAGCACGTCGAAGATTTCCCACTCCATGGCTTGACCCTTAGCGTGAGTGCGCCAATCTGATCAAGGGTGAGCAACAAAAGGAAAAACCATGGCTGATCATGATCCAACCGGCAGCAGTCAATCTTGGCACGGTACAACCATTTTGGCGGTCCGCAAGGCAGGCACCGTGGTTATCGCAGGCGATGGGCAGGTGACGCTTGGTGCGACCGTGATTAAATCTCAGGCGCGAAAGGTGCGGCGGTTGGCAGGTGGCACGGTGATTGCCGGTTTTGCCGGCGCGACAGCGGATGCGTTCACGTTGTTTGAGCGGCTGGAAGCCAAATTAGAGCAACATCCAGGGCAACTCACCCGTGCCGCCGTTGACCTCGCCAAAGATTGGCGCACCGACCGCTATTTGCGGCGACTGGAAGCGATGATGGCGGTGGTCGACGACAATGTTTCGCTGATTCTCTCCGGTAATGGTGACGTGCTGGAGCCTGAAGACGGCTTAATCGGCATTGGTTCCGGGGGTGCTTTTGCTTTGTCGGCGGCCCGTGCTTTGGTTGATCTGGAGGCGATGAGCGCCGAAGAAATTGCCCGCAAAGCCATGGCCATCGCAGCGGACATATGTATTTACACAAATGAGAATGTTGTGCTTGAAACCATTCATTCAGATCAATCGACATCGTAACCTTGAATGCCGCAAGCCGTGGAGGCTGCCTTTATGACAAGCTTTAATCCCCGTGAAATTGTCTCTGAACTGGACCGCTTCATCATCGGTCAAGATGCCGCCAAACGCGCCGTGGCAATCGCCTTACGCAATCGCTGGCGGCGGCAACAGCTCAGCGATACCATGCGCGAAGAGGTGCAACCTAAAAATATCCTGATGATTGGACCAACCGGCGTTGGCAAGACCGAGATTGCGAGGCGGTTGGCAAAGCTCTCGGCAGCACCGTTTTTGAAAGTCGAAGCGACCAAGTTCACCGAGGTCGGTTATGTGGGCCGCGACGTGGAATCGATTATTCGTGACCTGCTTGAAATCGCCATTGCCATGGTCCGCGAAAAAATGCGCCAAAAAGTGCAGGCACGGGCTGAACTGGCGGCCGAGGAGCGAGTGATTGAGGCACTGGTGGGCGAAGGTGCCAGCGCCGAGACAAAGCAAAAGTTTCGCAAGCGTTTGCGCGAAGGTGAGCTTGCCGATCGCGAGATTGACATCAGTGTGGCCGACAGTGGCGGCGGCATGCCGACATTCGACATCCCTGGCATGCCTGGGGCACAAATGGGCATGCTCGACATTGGTGACATGCTAGGCAAAGCCATGGGCGGCCGCAGTAAGTCAAAACGCATGAGTGTCGCCCAAAGCTATGATGTGCTGTTGACCGAGGAAAGCGACAAGCTGCTGGACCAGGACGTGGTTGTGCGGGCGGCGATTGAATCGGTTGAACAGAACAGCATCGTTTTCCTTGATGAAATCGACAAGATCTGTGCCGTTGAAGATCGCCGCGGCGGCGAGGTCAGCCGCGAAGGGGTGCAGCGTGATTTGCTGCCGCTGATCGAAGGCACGACCGTGGCAACCAAACATGGGCCGGTTAAGACCGATTTTATCCTATTCATTGCCTCCGGGGCGTTTCACCTTGCAAAGCCCAGCGATTTATTGCCGGAATTGCAGGGCCGGTTGCCCAATCGAGTGGAGCTGAATGCCCTCACAAGAGATGACTTTCGGCGCATCTTAACCGAGCCTGAAGCAAGCCTGATCAAGCAATATTCGGCGTTGTTGGAAACCGAAGAGGTAACCTTGACGTTTACCGATGATGCAATCGACGCCTTAGCGGATTTGACCGTTGATATTAACCGTGCGGTCGAAAACATTGGTGCCCGGCGCTTGCACACGGTGATGGAACGGTTGCTGGATGAGATTTCATTCACCGCCAGTGACCGCTCGGGGCAGACGGAAATTATTGACGCTGCCTATGTGCATAGCCAGGTCGGTGATCTCGCCAAGGATGCCGATCTGTCGAAATTTATCCTTTAGACCAGGTTGCTGCGGCGCGCCGGCTGCTGCTGTCGTGGCTTTAATCGGCGCTGGTTCTGGTTTAATGTCGCGGCTGATGGCTGCCCATACCGATTGCCGGGCCCATCCGTGGGGGTTAATTGCCAATGCCAGCCAGTGATCAGCAATCTTCCGTCAGCGGTTCACACTCGCCGCCTGATCGCCATGCCGCCGATAGCGGCGCTGCCGCCGGCAAAGGGGTGACACCTATGCTGGCGCAATTCTTAGAGGTTAAAGCCAGCCACCCCGATTGTCTGTTGTTCTACCGAATGGGCGATTTTTACGAGCTGTTTTTTGATGACGCCGTCACTGCGGCGGCGGCGCTGGATATCACGCTCACCAAGCGTGGCCGTGTTGACGGCGCAGATATTCCCATGTGCGGGGTGCCGCATCACGCTGCTGAAAGCTATCTTGCCCGGCTTATTCGGCAAGGCTATCGGGTTGCCATTTGCGAGCAGATGGAAGACCCGGCGACGGCAAAGAAACGTGGCTCTAAAGCGGTTGTGAAGCGAGATGTGGTGCGCATTATCACGCCCGGCACGCTCACCGAGGACAGCTTGCTGGACAGCCGTGCGCATAATTATCTGGTTGCAATCGCGGCGGCCGGCAATGAGCTGGGGGCGGCATGGATTGATGTGTCGACCGGTGATTTTCACCTTCAGCCGGTATCGGCGGCCAATCTTGCGTCCTTGATGGCCCGGCTGATGCCAAGCGAAATTTTGCTCGCCGAAGCGGTTGAACAACGGCCCGAGATGCGCGCTGCCTTGGCCGATTGGCAGACCTTGATTTCACCCCTGCCGGGGGCGCGTTTTGACAGTGACAATGGGCGCCGCCGATTGGCCGCGCAATTTGGTGTTGCCGCCCTTGATAGCTTTGGTGATTTTGGCCGTGCCGAGCTGTCTGCCGCCGGTGCCCTTGTCGATTATCTGGACTTAACGCAAAAGGGCCAATTACCGCGGCTCACCCCGCCACGCCGCAGCCAACAAGGCACAACGGTTGAAATTGACCCGGCGACCCGCCGTAATCTGGAGTTGACGCACACCCTGAGCGGCCATCGCCAGGGCAGCTTGTTAAGTGTGCTTGACATGACCCGAACAGGTACCGGTGCGCGGCTGCTGGCGGCGCGTTTGGCAGCACCGCTAACTGATCCGGCGGCAATTATCGCCCGCCTTGATCAGGTTGATTATTTTTGTGCGGCAACCGCCATGCGTGCTGATCTGCGGGCGCTTCTCAGCCGCCTCCCGGATTTGGAGCGGGCGTTAAGTCGGCTGGCCCTTGGCCGCGGCGGCCCACGTGATCTGATCGCTGTGCGCACGGCTTTGCAAACAACCATGGAAATCGGCCAGGTATTGACGATGCCGGGAGATTTGGCCGACCCACCCGCAGGTGTGGCCGAAATTAACCACGACCTGGGGCATCATTCAGCCTTGATCGATTTATTATCGCAGGCGTTGCTGGCCGACCCGCCGCTGCTGGCCCGCGAGGGCGGCTTTATTGCCCCTGGTCACGCCGCAGATCTGGACCGGTTGCGCACCCTGCGCGATGAAAGCCGGCGCCTGATTGCAGGTCTGCAGGCGCAATACGCCAGTGATACCGGCGTGCCGTCCTTGAAAATTAAGCATAACAATATTCTCGGCTTCTACATCGATGTCAGTGCTGTCCATGCCGACAAATTATTTGCCGTCGATAACTATATTCACCGTCAAACCATGGCCAATGGGGCGCGTTTCTCGACTGTTGAGCTGGGTGAGTTGGAGCGCGATTTAAGTGCTGCCGGTGATAAGGCTCTAGCCCTTGAATTGGCGATCTTCGACGACTTGGTGGCAGCCGTCATGGCTGCTACCGAGACGTTGACCACAACCGCACAAGCTTTGGCTCGGCTTGATGTGGTCACGGCACTTGGGGAATTGGCCATGGTCCATGACTATGTCCGCCCAAAAGTCGATGATAGTCTCGATTTTGAGATTACCGGCGGCCGTCACCCGGTGGTGGAAACAGTGTTAACCGCAGCTGATGAGGGGCGTTTTATCGCCAATGATTGCCGGTTAAGTGATGCGGCTCGGATTTGGCTGCTCACAGGCCCCAATATGGCCGGTAAAAGTACTTTTTTGCGGCAAAACGGGTTGATCGCCTTGATGGCTCAAATGGGCAGTTTTGTGCCGGCAACGGCAGCCCGGATTGGTGTCATTGACCGCTTGTTTAGCCGTGTCGGTGCCGCCGATGATTTGGCCCGCGGCCGCTCAACCTTTATGGTTGAGATGGTTGAAACAGCGACCATTTTAAACCAGGCAACGGCACGCTCGCTTGTGGTGCTTGATGAAATTGGCCGCGGCACCGCCACCTTCGACGGCCTCTCAATTGCCTGGGCGACGGTGGAGCATTTGCATGAAGTCAATCAATGCCGGGCGCTGTTCGCGACGCATTATCACGAGTTAACGGCCTTAGCGGCGCGGCTGGCATATCTGGCCTGTTACACCATGCGGGTGCGGGAATGGCAGGATCAGATCATTTTTCTGCATGAGGTCGCTGCCGGCACGGCAGATCGATCCTACGGCATTCATGTGGCCAAATTGGCCGGGGTGCCGGCAGCCGTGGTCAGCCGCGCCGAAGCTGTTCTGACGCAGTTGCAACAGGGTGAGCAAGCACATGCCGCGAACCGGTTGATTGATGACCTGCCGCTTTTTCAAGCGCTCATGCCGGTGCCGTCAACGGGTCCTGAAGCATCCCCAGCTTTGGCGTTGCTGGCGGAAATTGAACCTGATCAATTGAGTCCGCGGGAGGCATTGGAGCTACTGTACCGGTTACGCAACCTAGCGGCGGACACGGCGCAGACCTAACGCCATGAGGACCGGCGTTCGGCCGTTGCTGGATGTTGCGGCATTATATTCTCGCCTGGGTGCAAGATTATTTGGCCGTAACGGCGGGCTGTGCTAACCACAAAGGTGACCGTCCGGTCGTCGCTGATGTCAGGGGGAAAGCAAATGGCCCGGCAAGCTGATCCAGATTTTGATCTTGAAAAACACCGTTTGGCGGAAAGCCGCTGGTTTGAAGATTTTGAAATTGGTGCCCGTTTCGTGCTGCCGTCACGGACCATGACCGATGCCTTATTTGCCGCCTTTCAACTGGCCTCCGGTGACAATCATCCGATTCACTATGACCGTGAATACCTGCAAAAGCGCGGCCACCCTGACCTGCTAGCCCATGGGATGCAGGTGTTGATCCAAACAGCTGCCGGCGCCGGGCTGTTTCCGCATTTGGTTGATGACAGCTTAATTGCGTTTACCGAATGCGATTTCCGCTTCCTCGGGCCTGTTTATGCCGGTGATACGGTCTATCCGGCGCTAACCGTCACCGAGACCACGGCGCAACGCAGCACCGGGGTTCTTAAAATGCGGGCCACGATCCATAATCAACGGCGTGAGCTGGTGCTTGACGGCAGCCATACTTACCTGTTGCGCAAACGCCCGGCGGATTTGGAGACTTAGACACATGTCACAACTATCTGCGCAAACAGTGCGTGACTTCCAGGACGATGGCGTGGCCTTTTTGCGCGGCGTCTTTGCCCCTGAATGGATTGCGCAATTACGTGCCGGGCTGGACCGAAATATCGCTGACCCGGGCCCGCACCACCGTGTTTACACCGGTGCCGACGACGGCGGGCATTTTTTTGGTGACTACTGTAATTGGCAGCGCATTGCGGAATATGAAACCGTGGTTCGGCAGTCGCCGGCGGCAGCGCTGGCGCGTCAGCTTATGGCCAGCCGGAAAGCGATGTTTTTTCATGAACATGTGCTGGTTAAAGAACCTGGCACCGCCAAACCGACGCCATGGCACCATGATCAGCCATATTATTGTGTTGATGGTTGGCAGAACGTCAGCCTATGGATTCCGCTTGATCCGGTCGCCCGCGAAAGTGCTGTCGAGTTCATTGCTGGCTCGCATAAATGGGATGCTTGGTACACCCCAAAGAAATTTGTCGGTGAGGATTACCAAGAGACCGATAAAGACTTTCAAGCCATGCCTGACATCAATGCCGACCGCCAAGCCTATGACTTGCGCGGTGCTGACCTGCAGCCTGGTGACTGTGTGGCATTTCACTTTCGAACCGTGCATGGGGCTCCTGGCAACCAATCGCGCCAGCAACGCCGGCGCGCCATCGCGCTGCGCTGGCTCGGTGATGACAGCCGCTATGTGACGCGGCCAGGAATGATGTCGCCGCCATTTCATGAATTCCCTAAAAATACCCTGCGCGACGGCGATGAAATGGCCAGTGAGCTGTTTCCGGTGATCGCTTGATGAGCGCTGGTTGATGGCGGCTCTGTATCGTGGTGTGCGGCAATGAACCGGCTATTGCCGGTGATGATCTTGGCCGGACTGTTTTTGATGGTGGTGCAAATTTACCGCCAAAGCGGCGCGGTGTTAGCGATTCATTTCCAAGAGGTCATGAGTCTCAGCGCCACTCAAATTGGTCTTGTCTCCGGGGCGATGTATCTGGGGGCGACTTTGGTGCAGGTGCCGACAGGGATTTTATTTGACCGATTTGGTGCGCGGATCACGCTTTCGGCGATGGGCTTGCTGGCGATTGGCGGCCTGCTTTGGTTCGCGACCGCTGACCAGGTGCTTGGCCTGGCCGCCAGCCGGATGCTAATTGGGATTGGCCATGGTGGCGTGATCACCGGGATTTATATGTTGGCGATTGCCTGGACCTCGCCCGAACGGATGGCCTCAACCTCTGCTTTGGTGATTGGCTTGGCCGGCGGCATCGGTGGTGTGCTGGCGACAACACCGCTGGCCGTGATGCTCGATCGCTTCGGGTTTCTGACGACTTTTTTGTTATTGGCGGCCGTCACCGCCACGGCGACGGTGGCAATTTGGGTTTTGGTGCGCGATCATCCGAGTGTGCCGCACCAACCGGCGTCGCCGCCGGTGCCGCGGCAGTCGGAAAGTTTGCAGCAGAGTTTGCGCGGCGTCTGGCAGATCGTTTGTAACCGTGATTTGCAAAAGGTGATTGTCATGGGGTCGTGCTTTTCGGCACCGTTCATGACCCTTGGTGGGCTGTGGGCCGGACCATATATGACCGAAGTTTTCGCGCTACAACGCGCCGACGCAAGCTATGTCCTGCTGGCGATGATGATTGCCTTCAATCTTGGTACCGTTGCCTATGGGCCGCTCGATCGTTGGTTTAACACGCGCAAATATGTGGTCTTGGGCGGGGTTGTGGTGATGGCGGCACTGTTGATCATCCTGGCCTTTTTGGCCGACAGCGACTCGGCCATTGCGATTGTGCTGTTGGTCAGCTTTGCGTTTTTCACGCCAATGTATCCGGTGTTGATGGCGCATTGTCGCGGTTTTGTGCCGGTGCAGCAGGCCGGGCGGGCGATCACCACCGTCACCTTAATTGGCCTTGGTGGGGTTTTCGGGATGCAATTAGGCACCGGTATGGTCATGGACGCGCTGCGTGACGGCGCAGGCTGGTCGGCCGCCGATGCCTATCGCATGGTGTTTTTAATCTTGGCCATCGCCTTATTATTGGCGGCCAGCGTCTATGCCCGGGTGCGTGATATCAAACCACGACCGGTCGCCGCTGCGCCTGTAGCCTAATTATTTTCACGGGCTTTGGCCACCAAGCGGCGCAGGCCATCGGCGTCAACCGCGCCCGGGACCAATTCATCACCAATAATAAATGCCGGTGTGCCGCGCACATTAAGGGTATTGGCCAAGCGCTGATTGGCGGCAATCATGGCGGCGATGGCGGGGGCTTTCATTTCCGCCTTTAAGCGCTCGACATCAAGGCCAATCGATGCCGCTATTTGTAACACGATTTCCGCCGACAACCGGCCGCGATGGGCCAATAAGGCGAAATGCAACTTGTCATACGCAGCTTGCCCCCGGGCCGCCAGCGCCGCTTTTGCAGCGAACGCACTGGCCGGTCCCAAAATCGGTAACTCTTTGAGGACCAGCTTAATTTGCCGGTCGGCGGTCATGACCTCGACCAGCGGGGCGACGACGCGTTTGCAATAGCCGCATTGGTAGTCAAAAAATTCCACGACGGTCACATCGCCCGCCGCATTGCCCATCACTGGGTCTTGCGGGTTGTTAAAAATCTCTGCCTGCATTGCGGTCAGGTTACGGCGTGCTTCGTCGCGGACGCGGGCCTCTTCCTGTGCTTCATAGGCTGTTAACGCCTCAACAATGACTTCCGGATTGGCCAGCAAGTATTCGCGCACCAGTTGGCGGATTGCATCCTGCCGTTTCGCTGGGATTTCATCGCCATTGGCCGGCACTGCTAACACCAGGAGCGTGCTGATTATAAAACACCATCGCGCTAGGACCTTGGCGATGAAAAGCAATGGAAAGTTCATGGTTTGCGCCTTAACTCAAATGCTATGATCGCCAAAGGTGGCGGTATGACTGCCGCGCCGCAAGCAGGATGCTGTTCGCACGTCATCTCAGGTTAGCGTTTTTTCAATCGCTGCGCCACCTGTGCGGCAATATCATTGGCCCGCAACCAGGCAGGTGAGCCGGTTTTCAACTGCCTCACGGCGCGCTGCGCAAACCGCTGAGCATCGGCAAGCTGGTAGCGGCGGATGGCGGCCTCCGCTAAGGCCAGGGCAGCAAGTGCGTCATCGCCGGTGCGGCCGCGGGCGATGGCCAATTGCCGCCAATACAGCGGGTCGTCGCCTAAGAACCGGGCGAGCGGCGTTAACGTGGTTACCGCAGCATGGTCGCCGGCGGTTTGATTACCGCTCAAAAGGGCCCGTCCGAGATCAAGTTCCAAGGCCGCAACCGTCGCCGCCGGCAAGCCTGCGGTGCGGGCCAGCCCAACGGCCTGCCGATAGGCCTGTTCAGCGGCGACCGGTTGACCTGATTCAAGATAGATCTGGCCTTTGAGTTCGACAAAAAATACATCGTTCGGAAAATCGCCTAACAAAATATCTAGGCGTTTGAGCGCCAGGCCGGTGTCGCCATCACGGTGCGCTGCAATCGCCCGTGCATAGCGGGCAGGAAGACTTTTATCATGCTCAGGGTAGTGCTGATATACCCAGGTTGGCGCACGTAAAAATCCATTTAATTTTGCGATCATTCGATCATAGGCAGCGGTGATATCGGCGGCGGTTGCAATTTCTGCGCTGGCGTCGGCGGCCCGGCGGACAGTGACCATTCGCTCGCGGCTGAGCGGATGGGTCAAGGCATAGGCATCGCGGAACCGCTCACTTAACGCTGACTGGTTGTCGAGAATGCCAAGAAACTGCTCCAGTCCACGGGCCGATTGGCCGGTCGCCGCCAGTAAATTTATGGCCGCCTGATCCGCCGCCGATTCTTGGCCGCGACTATAGGCTAAAAAAGCTTGCCGCGCGGAGGCACCGCCGCCGCTGGCGATGGCCGCACCGGCATCACCGCGGCCGGTGGCAATGGTGGTGGCAATGCCTAAGATCATGGCGATTGTGGCCATTTTTGAGGCTGCTTGCGCGGCCGAGCGTGTGCGGGCCAAATGGCCGCCGCGGATATGGCCGATTTCATGGGCCAAAACGCCAATTAATTGATTGGCATGGGTGGTGCGCTGCAATAATCCGGTATTGATGAAAATATTGGCGCCACCGGCAACAAACGCATTCACCGCCGGATCGGCAATAATGATGATATCGACAACCTCTGGGCGCAGCCCGGCCGCCTTCAACAGTGGCGTTGCAAAGGAACGGATGGTAGTTTCAAGCTCTGCGTCACGAATGAGGTGCCTGTTGGCTGCCCAGCTGGGATGCATAATGCCGTGGACAAGCGTCAGCAGGGCGATTAAAGCAACAGCGCAGATTCGGCTGGAAGCTGAACCACAGCACGTGAATTTTTGTGACAAGGCCATGGCTTACTTTCGCTCTTTCATTCGCACCCGGCAAGGTGCCGTCGACACAGGTTTAAAATTGACCAAAGATTATGTTTTTAAAAAGGCAGGTTGGCGTCCGCTCCGGCAAGTGCTGACGGCGGCGGGCCTGGCTGTCACCCTGGCAGGCTGCGCCAATGACGGCAGCATCGAGCTGGGCAGTGACTTTTTTGGGGCAATCGCTGCCGATGAGCCGCGGGCGGCGTTGATCGGCCGTGAGGTTTTGGCCACCGGTGGCAGTGCAACCGATGCTGCTGTGGCAACATTTTTTTCCCTGGCGGTAACTTTGCCGTCGTCGGCAGGTCTGTGGTCGGCAGGTAGCTGTGTTGTTTTTGACCCTGCCAGCAAACGCTTTGAGCGGCTTGATTTTCAAGCCCAGGCGGGGGCCGCCAATCGCGCAAGTGGCAGGACCGTTTTAACCCTTCCCAAAGCGCCGGCGGCGATGAACGCATTGCACGCGCGCTACGGCCGGTTGCCAATTCAAAAACTGCTGGCCAAAAGCGAACAGCTGGCACGCTGGGGAAAACGTGTGTCGCGGCAATTGGCGCGTGACCTAAGCGGGCATCAAAACACGCTTGGGCCAACCGCACGCCGCTTGCTGTTGCCGAAGGGTCAACACTTGCCGTTAAGCGCCCTGCTGCAACAGCCGGCCTTGGCAAATACCCTCGGGCAATTACGCGATCGCGGCATTGACGATCTTTATCAGGGTGCGTTAGCGGCCGAGCTGGTCGCCGCGGCACAGCGTGCAGGATTGCGTCTTGATGGCGATCTGTTGCGGCAAGCAGCACCGCAATGGGTGACAGTGACAGGCCTCGCGCATGCTTATCAAGCCTGGACCGTTGTCGCCCCCAATGCCGCCGTCGATCAGCGGTTGAACACAGTCTTGGCCCGACTATTGAGCGATCAGGGCTGGCACGGGCGCGGCGATGACGGGCGGTTGAAGGCGTTGCACGCGGCCCATCTTGACGCCGGTATCGGTGCCGGCGTGACCGCTGCCGGCGGTCAGGATCGGGCCGGCTCAACAGCGTTTTGGGCGCTTGATGCGGACGGTCAAGCCGTTGGCTGCGCCATTTCACTTGGTGCGGCGTTCGGCAGCGGTGAACTGTTGGCTGATACCGGCCTGTTCACAATGTTGATCGAGGCTGCCGACGGCGAAACCGCAGATGCCGCGGTTTTGATGGTCGGTAATACCCTTAACTGGCAAACACATATGATTGCAGCGGCCAGTGGCGGGCCTGCCGCCGGCGACGCTTTGCTGGCTGTTTCTGTTGATCATTTTGACGGTGAGGTGCCGCTGCCGGCGGCCATTTCCCGGCCTCGACAAGCTGTGATCAGTGCCCGGCAGGTGGCCCGAGAAACAGCCATTGAAACAACCGATTTGCCTGAAAATTTGGCAGCAGATAAATGGTCACGGCTGGCGCGGGTGCGGGTGATGCACTGTTTTGACGGTATTCCCCGGGTGCAGCCTGAGTGCGTTGTCGGTGATGATCGCCGCGGTGCCGGTCTTGCGACTTTTGACCAATAACGGGTTAATGTGATTTTTGGCGCCGCCAACGGCGGCTGGGATTGATACCGATGACGTTGAAAATAGCCCGGCGAGGCCAAGTCCCGCCTTTTATCGTGATGGATGTGATGCAAGCCGCCGCGGCCCGTGAACAGGCCGGCGAGGCGGTGCTGCATTTGGAGGTGGGACAGCCCTCAACCGGCGCGCCAACGGCGGTTTTAGCCGCCGCCAAGGCGGCCTTGGATGCGGATAAGATGGGCTATACTTTGGCCTTAGGGGTGCCTGAATTGCGCTCTGCGATTGCCGATCATTACCACGATTGGTATCAGCTCTCGCCCGGTGCCGAACGGATCGCCGTGACCACCGGATCATCTTCGGGCTTCACCTTAGCCTTTCTGGCGGCGTTTGAGGCCGGCGATCGGGTTGCCTTGGCCTCGCCCGGATATCCTGCCTATCGCAATATTCTGACCGCCCTCGGGATCGAGGTTGTTGATCTGTTAACTGGCCCGGAGGACCGGTTTCAACCGAC
This sequence comes from SAR116 cluster bacterium AG-355-O21, assembly GCA_003280605.1. Classification (GTDB taxonomy): domain Bacteria; phylum Pseudomonadota; class Alphaproteobacteria; order Thalassobaculales; family Thalassobaculaceae; genus TMED26. The sequence goes on from QCEM01000024.1 coordinate 22,295, forward strand.
CCCGGCGTTATTGGCGGCTTTGCCGCAGCCCATTGACGGCTTGATTATCGCCAGTCCGGCGAACCCTACCGGGACCATGATCGCCGCCGCCGAAATGGCTGCTTTGGTGGGCTATTGTGAGCAACAGGGCATCCGCTTGATTTCCGACGAAATCTATCATGGCATCAGCTTTGGTGCGCCGGCTGTCAGCGCCCTGGCGTTCAGCGACAACGTCATCGTCATTAACAGTTTTTCGAAATATTTTTCAATGACAGGCTGGCGTTTGGGTTGGATGGTTTTGCCGGCCGATCTGGTTCGGCCGGTGGAATGTTTGGCGCAAAACCTGTTCATTTCAGCGCCGACACTCTCGCAATTGGCGGCGGTGGCGGCATTTGGCGCGGCCGAGGAGCTTGACCAAAATGTTGTGCGATATGCCCGCAATCGAGCGATTTTATTGAATGATCTGCCGGCCGCCGGGCTGACCGATCTGGCCCCTGCAGATGGCGCTTTTTATATCTATGCAGATGTCTCTGCATATACCGATGACAGCGCCGCTTTCTGCCGGCAGATGTTGCGGCAGATCGGCATTGCCTGCACCCCGGGGACTGATTTTGACCCCCGTCGCGGCCACCAAACCGTGCGGTTTTCGTTCGCCGGCGCCAGCGATGACATGGCCGAAGCGGCACGCCGTTTGAAGACCTGGCTTAAGAACCTGCCGCTGGCGTGAGCTGATAGTCGGCCAGGTCAAGCTGCCGCGTCATCTGCCAATAATCAACCAAACGCCAGGGCATAACCGAGACAACCCGGCCTGCGGGGTTTCGGTAATAGGTCGACATCCCAGGGTGTGTCCAGATCAGCTGCTCATGTGCGCGGTCAACGCTGGCCACATAGCGATCATGGGCATCTTGGTTGACATCGATGGCGGCAATGTTGGATTCCGACATGACCACCAGGGCAGATGCAATGTAGCGGGCCTGGCATTCAGCTTGAAAAATCGCGCTGCCGCCATGGCCCAAGCCGGTATTTGGCCCCTGCATACAGAATAAATTCGGAAACCCTGGAACGGTGATGCCGAGATAGGCGGTGGGATTATCATTGGCCCAGCGGTCGGCAAGGTTTTCACCGTTTAGCCCGCGAATATTCAACCGGGCGGCCATTAACGCCACTTTAAAGCCGGTCGCCAGAACAATGATGTCAGCGCCATGGTCGCGGCCATCGGCGGTTTTCAGACCTGTTGCGGTGATCGCCTCGATGGCGTCGGTTTGCAGGCTGACGTGGTCATGGCGGATGGCCTCATACCAGCCATTATCGAGCAGGATCCGTTTACCATAGGGTGGGTAGCTTGGCAGGCATTTGGCGATCAGGTCGGGGCGGCCCTCGAGCTGCTGATAGATGTGCGCGGTCATTTGTTGGCGATGGCGATCATTGGCGCGGTTTAGCGACCGGTCGGGAAAGGCCCAATCGGGATCCTTGCGCAGACTGGGCAACAAACCATCACCATAACGCCACAGCATGGTTAAGCGGAACCAGGGTGCATAAAAGGGCACTGATTGCAGCAGCCATTGGCTCAAAGGGCTGATTGGATCGTGGTAATGTGGGATCGGCCGGGCCCATTGGGCGCTGCGTTGAAAAATCTGCAATTCAGCCACTTGATCAACCACGGTGGGGACAATTTGCATGGCCGAGGCACCGGTCCCGACCACCGCCAGGCGCTTGCCGGAGAGCGATAAGTCATCGGGCCACCGGCTGCTGTGAAAGATCGGCCCGTTGAAGCTATCTTGACCGGGGATCGCCGGCATCGACGGCAAACTGAGTTGGCCGATGGCACTGACCAGGGCGCGGCCTTCAATGATTTCGTCCCCCGCTGGGCCGCTAACGGCGACTTGCCAGCAAAGACCTTCGGCCGACCACGTCGCCGCCGTTACCTGATGGCGAAATCGAATATGCGGCAACAGTCCGAAATCGGCGGCGCTGTCGGTAAGATAGGCGTGAATTTCCGGCTGTGGGGCGAAATAGCGGCTCCAATTATTGCGCCGGCCAAAGGAGAATGAATAGGCGTGATTAGGGGTATCGACGCCGCAGCCAGGATAGGTATTTTCAAACCAGGTTCCGCCAACCTGGGGATTTTTTTCAAGGATGATAAAGGGGATCGCCAGTTTGACCAGGTTCGCCGCAAGGGCAATGCCGCTGGCCCCGGCACCGACGATGATCACAGGCCGGGTGTCGGTGGTTGACGCCTTGCTTGGGGCTGTTGACCAGCGCACATGGCGGTCCGTGAAAGCCATTTCTTCACGCATCATCGGCGCATATTCGGCGGCAATATTCTCGCCCAAGCACCAGCGCATCATTTCCAAGGTCAGGCTATCATCTGGGCTGCTTATGGCGGCTTGCCGGGCCGGGGTTGAAAGCAGCTCAATCGCCGCCGCTCGAATTTCAGCCTGCTCGGCGGCCGCGAAGCCGGCGTCATTGGCGGCGATCAGGTTGACGTCGCGTTTTGGCCGAAACGGCTCCGCTAACCAGCGACGATCGCCGGACAGCTGAAAGACGACCATTAACAACACCCGTAAATCGGCCTCAGCAATTGCCGCCTGAAGCTGCTGCATTGGCAAAGAGCTGGCTGTCATCGAGGGTAACCTAGTCGTTTTCTGCCGGGCTTTCCTCGGCCGGCGGAATCGCCACGGCGTGAAAACCGCCGTCCACATACATTATTTCGCCGGTGACACCGCTGGAAAGATCACTGGCCAAATAAAGCCCGGCCCGGCCAACTTCTTCAAGGGCCAGATTGCGGCGCAAGGGTGCGCTGCGTTTGGTATACCGATAGACGTAGCGTGCGCCGCCAATGGCCGATCCTGCCAAGGTCCGCATTGGCCCGGCGGAAAGCGCATTCACACGAATGCCGTCGGCGCCATAATCAGCTGCCAAATAGCGGACGCTGGCTTCCAATGCAGCCTTCGCAACACCCATGACATTGTAATTCGGCAAGGTGCGCTCGGCACCAAGATAGCTGAGCGTGATCATGCTGCCGCCGGCGGTCATCAGCGGCGCGGCACGGCGGGCCACATTGGTGAACGAAAAGCACGAGATGTCCATGGTATTGCGAAAGTTCTCACGGCTGGTGTCGACATAGTGACCCTTCAGCTCGTTCTTGTCGGAATAGGCAATCGCGTGGACAATAAAATCAAGGCTCTGCCAACGCTCCTGCAGCGCTAAAAACACCTGATCAAGATCGTCTTCGCTGGCCACATCACAGGGCAACGTGAAATCTGAGCCGACAGATGCCGCCAACGGGCCGACGCGCCTGGAAAAAGCTTCGGTTTGATAGGTGAAGGCAAGCTCCGCGCCAGCTGTCGCCAGTGCTTCGGCGATGCCCCAAGCAATGGATTTGTCGTTGGCGACGCCCATTATCAGGCCTTTTTTGCCGGCCATTAGGCCAGATGTACTCATATCATGTGCTGTCATCACTCAAATTTCTCTACAGGCAGAAAGAGCACGGATGTGGTGTGCCGTTTATCGTTGTTAATCCTGAAGTTTTTGCATGGCGAGAACAGCATTGGTTCCGCCAAAACCAAAACTATTCGAAAGTGCCAGATTGATTGCGGCGTCATCGATGCGTTTTTGAACGATTGGATAGTTGCCAACTTCGGGATCAAGATTTTCGATGTTCGCGGATGCGGCGATGAAATTATGATGCATCATCAGGATGGTATAAATTGCTTCATGGACACCTGCGGCACCTTGCGAATGACCGGTCAGCGATTTGGTCGAGGCCACCGGCGGCAGGTCTTGGCGGGGGGTGAACACTTGGCGAATGGCATTGATCTCAGGAATATCCCCTGCCGGTGTGCTGGTGCCGTGGGAATTAATGTAATCTACCGGTGCGCTCAGACCGTCGAGGGCAATGTTCATGCAGCGAAACGCGCCCTCACCTGAAGGCTGGACCATGTCAGCACCATCGGAGGTGGCGCCATAGCCAACCAATTCGCAATAAATTTTGGCACCGCGGGCTCGCGCATGCTCAAGTTCTTCAAGCACCACAACGCCGCCGCCGCCGGCGATCACAAAGCCATCACGATCAACGTCATAAGTCCGGCTGGCTTGCCCCGGCGTGTCGTTAAATTTCGACGATAACGCCCCCATCGCATCAAACAGCACCGATAGCGTCCAATGCAGCTCTTCGCCGCCGCCGGCAAAAACCATATCCTGTTTGCCATATTGGATCATTTCCGCACCATTGCCGATGCAATGGGCGCTGGTCGAACAGGCCGAGCTGATCGAATAGCTCAAGCCTTTGATCGCAAATGCGGTTGAAAGATTTGCTGAATTGGTGCTCGACATCACCCGCGGCACCATGTACGGGCCAACGCGTTTTGGGCTTTTTTCGCGGGCCAGATCGAAGGCGGCCATCATGTTCTGCGTCGATGGCCCGCCGGAGCCCATAACCAGGCCGGTTCGCGGGTTGGAAATCTCAGTGCTTTCCAAGCCGGCGTCGGCGATGGCTTCGGCCATGGCGATATAGTTATAGGCGGCACCATCGCCCATGAAGCGCAGCAGCTTGCGGTCGACATGTTCGCTGGTATCAATCTGCGGGGCACCATGCACATGTGATCGGAAGCCCATTTCCTGGTAAACGTCGGCATGAACAATGCCGGATTTACCCTGACGCAGTGCTGCCGTCACCTCAGCGGCGTTATTACCGATACTTGAGACGATTCCGAGCCCGGTAATCACCACACGACGCATGGCTTTATCCTTCTGCGGTTTGGCTTTGAAACAGGCCGACGCGAATGTCATTGGCGACGAACACTTTTTCGCCATCACATTCAACAAAGCCGTCGGCGATGCCCATGGTTAATTTCCGCATGATCACGCGCTTCACATCAAGATGAAAGCGCAGCAGTTTGGCTTGCGGCAAGACTTGCCCGGCAAAGCGCACCTCGCCAACCGACAGCGCCCGCCCGGCGCCGCTGCCGCCAAGCCAGCCGAGCATGAAGCCAAGCAACTGCCAAAGCCCGTCCATGCCCAAACAGCCCGGCATAACCGGATCGCTTTCGAAATGGCATTTGAAGAACCATAAGTCGGGATTGACGTCGAATTCGGCGTCGACAGTACCCTTATTTTTGCTGCCACCGGCATCTGAAATATGGGTAATGCGGTCAAACATCAACATCGGCGGCATTGGCAAGCGCGCATTTCCAGGGCCAAATAAACGGCCTTGCGCACAGTCCAGAAGCTCTTGATAATTAAAACTGTTACGATTTAAAAAAGACACGGCGCTCCGGTATCCTTGTTGTCACTTGGCAGCGTTGCCAAAGATTGAATAGCAGCTAGACGGTGTCTTTCGCAAACAAACAATGACAGTTTGTCCATCACATCACCGTTAAAGCCTGCCGATTGTGGTAATTGCGCGACCAAATGGCCATGAATCGCCTGGGCAGTGGGCTTGACTTTCTGGCCGTCATGCTGATCTTTGCTATTCAGACCCGGCGACGTCCTCGGCGTGGCTGCGGCGACAGATGCGGAAAGGATAGCGTCCGATGCAAACGGCGCAAGGAATTCATCAGGCCAGCAAGCTGCGGGACTTCGGTCTGCGGCCAACACGCCAGCGGTTGGCGTTGGCCAAACTGCTGTTTGGCGAACAGCCACGCCATGTGACCGCCGAGCAGTTGCACCGGGAAGCTGAGTGCGCTGGCATAAAGGTGTCGTTGGCGACGGTTTACAACACCCTGCATCAATTTACCCAAAGCGGCTTGATGCGCGAGGTGGTGGTTGAATCCGGGCGGATTTATTTTGATACCAATACCGCGCCGCATCATCATTTCTATCATCTGGAAACAGGCCAACTGTTGGATATCCCAAGCGGCCATTTGGCAATCGCTGAGATCCCGCCGCCACCGCCGGGCACGGACATTGACGGCGTCGAGGTCATTATCCGCATCACAGATAAAAAATCTAAATAAAACAACGCAAAAGCGCTTTTTTTAAAATTGTTCTAATTATCCCTTGACCGCCCTGGTTAACGGCTTACATATATTTTCATGATGGCCTGAGGCACGCCTGTTCGGCGCTGCCAGACGCGATCAGATTTTTTTTGCTATCCACCGATCGACGGAGTGATGATTATGAGTGACCTTAAAGGTTCAAAGACCGAACAAAATTTGAAAGACGCTTTTTCCGGCGAAAGCCAAGCAAACCGGCGCTATTTGTATTTCGCCCAAAAAGCCGACATCGAAGGCTACAACGATGTGGCGACCGTTTTCCGGTCAACCGCTGAAGGCGAAACCGGCCATGCCCACGGTCACTTGGAATTTTTAGAAGCAACAGGCGATCCTGCAACAGGTCTGGCGATCGGCACCACCGCCGATAATTTGAAAGCCGCTGTCGCCGGTGAAACCCATGAATACACCGACATGTATCCAGGGATGGCGAAAACCGCCCGCGAAGAAGGTTTCGACGAAATCTCCGATTGGTTTGAAACGCTTGCGAAAGCTGAAAAAAGCCACGCCGGCCGCTTCCAGAAAGCATTTGACGCATTGGACGGTTAAGACCGCCCGCAGAGCAGCCGGTCTGTAGCTGCCAATGATGTGAATGCAAAACCGACCCGGCTGGTCCGGGTCGGTCTCTAAAATCAAACCCCGCTGGAAACAACGGGCCAGCAGATACTGGCGCGGCAGGGAAATTGTGCCAAATGGGCGGCAATCGCTGCGCACGTGTTAACTGAAAGAGGACGCTATGCGTGAGGGAAGTTTAGAGGCCCCCATCCGACATCCGCTGAACTGGCAGGATGAAGCATTTTATGACGCCGAGGCTTTGGACGAAGAACTGCGCCGGGTGTTTGATATCTGCCATGGCTGCCGCCGGTGTTTTAACCTGTGTGATAGTTTCCCGCGCCTATTCGACTTAATCGACGACAGCGAAAGTGGCGAGCTGGACAGTGTCGAAAGTGCCGGTTTCAAGCCTGTTGTTGATGCTTGCACGCTCTGTGACATGTGCTTTTTGACGAAATGCCCGTATGTCCCGCCGCATGAATTCAACCTCGACTTCCCGCATTTGATGCTGCGGTACCGCGCGATTGAAGCACGCGACGGCAAACGCAGCTTTACCGAAGGCCAGCTCACTCAAACCGACCGCAATGGCAAAATTGCCAGCATGATGGCACCTGTGGCGAATTGGGCAAGCAGCTGCGATAACCATGTGACCCGGCCGCTGATGGAAAAAACCATGGGCGTCGATCGGAATGCCGAGTTGCCGCAATTCACCGCCAACACGCTGGTCAATCGCGCCAAATCCGAGGTCCCGGAGATCAACACCGAGGCCCCTGCCTATGGCCGTAAGGCGGTGCTTTACGCGACCTGTTTCGGGAACTTCAATAACCCCGAGATTGGTATTGCCGCGCGGCAAATTCTGGCCCGCAATGGGGTTGAGACCGAGGTTGTCTACCCGTCCTGCTGTGGTATGCCGCAAATGGAACAGGGCGACATCGCGCAAGTTGCAAAGAATGCCGCAACAGTTGCCGCAGAAATGGCCGATTGGATCGACCGTGGCTATGCGGTCATCGCTTTGGTACCCTCATGTGCCTTGATGCTGAAATTTGAATGGCCGTTAATCGTGCCGGACAATGCCCAGGTGAAAAGCCTATCGGAAGCAACTTTCGATATCGATGAATTCATTGTCGATATTTCCCGCAAAGAAGGTATTGCCGACGGCATTGAAGCGATTGATGGCGGCGCAACCTTGCATATCGCCTGTCACTCACGGGCGCAAAACTTTGGCCAGAAATCAGCCGATATGCTGCGTTTGATTCCGGATTTTGATCTCAATGTGATTGAGCGCTGTGCCGGTCACGGCGGCTCTTGGGGAATCATGAAAGATAATTTCGAGACAGCGATTAAAGTTGGCAAGCCGGTGGCCCGGCAGGCCTCAAAAGCAGCGAAATCTTATGTGGTGTCGGGCTGTCCCTTGGCCCGCAGTCACATTCTTCAAGGCATGGAGCGGATCGACGGAACCGCACCTGAGGTCGACAGTGCGTCGCACCCGGTTCAGATCCTTGCCCGTGCCTATGGTTATTAATGCTCAGTCAGGAGAATGAGACAATGAGCGCAACAGAGTTAACACGTGCCGATATCATGGACATGAATGCTTACGGTGCGGTTCGCACCGAAAAGCGTCAACAAGTGGTGGCCGCGAAAAAACATCGCCGCATCCATGTTGGTCCACACGCAACCTTCTATTTCGAAAGCTTTCAGACCATGTGGCTGCAAGTTCACGAAATGCTGTATATCGAAAAAGGTGGCGAGGAGCAGATTGCAGATGAGCTGTCAGCCTATAACCCGCTGATCCCAAAAGGTCGGGAATTGGTCGCAACGGTCATGTTCGAAATTGACGAGCCGGTCAAACGGGCCGCCATCCTGGGTGAATTAGGCGGTGTCGAAGAAACGTTTTTCCTGTCTGTTGATGGCGAAGAAGCCGAGGTTGTCGCGGAAACCGATGTGGACCGAACTTCCGCCGAAGGCAAAGCGTCGTCGGTGCAGTTTGTGCATTTCAAAATGACCGACGGCTTGGCGGAAAAGTTTAAATCCAGCAGCGGTGACGTGATCTTAGGAATCAAACACCCGGCCTATAGCCATTTAACAATTCTGCCGCCGGCAACGCGCGCCGCCCTGGCCGCAGATCTGCATTGATCGCAGCTTAAAAGCGGTTGAATTTCAGATAGGCTTGTTCCGGATCCATGCCGCCGAGGATGGCGTTGCGCATGTCGCTTTCCTCGGCCATGACTTTTTCGGTTTCGGTGATTGTTTGCTCGGCGATTTCCTGCGGGATGATAACCGCACCATCCATATCGGCGATCAAAAAGTCGCCGCTGCGGATGGTGACATTGCCGATGGTAACCGGCGCCCCCATGGCGTCATAGGCCCATCGCTCCATAATGTCGGCCGCCGTGCTTAAGCGACCGAAGACTGGAAAGCCCATCTCTAAAATATCGCTGACATCGCGGCAGTGGCCGTCCATCAGATAGCCGCGACAATCCTTCATCATCAAAGCTCGCGCCGACAGCTCGCCCATTAAGGCGATGGCATGGGTGTTTGGCTGACAGACCAGGACTTTGCCGTGTGGTACCCGCGAAAGCACCTGCGACCAGCGCAGCAAGCTGTCATGGCGTGTGAGGGTTTGGTCAATATGGCCAGATAAGGTGTAAATCTCACCGGCGATTTTCATACTGCGGTCCAGCGGCTGAATTTCCGGCGGTAAGACACAATTGCCATAGCCCATTTCACGCATCACATCATGCACCGGGCTGGCATGGCAGGCAGCCAGTCGTTGGCTCAAATCAGTCATGTTTTCTCCATCAAAAACCAGGTCAGGTCATCGACCGGATGAGTCGGGTCACGGTGATAGCGAAAGCCATAGTCGCAGAGCCTTAAATCGCTGAACCGATCCAACATGTCACCGGCAAAATCACGTTTAAACAAGCGATCTGCATGGCCCCGATAGGGCACGGTCACAGGCGTTGGGTTATAATATTCGGCGATGGCGATATAGCGCCGACTGCCGTCATAAAGATTTTGATAGGCCGCGTCCAAGGCATCAGGGGCGATATGGATCAATACCCCGCAGGTAAAAGTCAGGTCGACAGGTGCCGGTAATTGCGGCGTGAGGATAGAGCCGGCAAAGACCTCTAACCATTCATAGTGCGCCAACCGAGCGACAGCTTGCGGATTAATTTCAATGGCACTGAGGTGGGCGGTCGGCAGGCTCTGCCGCAAACCGATCAGATTAAGGCCGATGTTTGCGCCAAACTCACATATGGATTGGATGTTATCTGCCCGTGCCAATGCCGCCGTCCATAACGCCTTACGTGCGGCAATCAGATCACCGCCGGCATTGCGGGCAAGATATTCATCGCCAAAACGGCCGGCCCAAAAGGCTTCTTGCTCGGTGGAAAATGGATCTGACACGGCCAACGCCTCAAAAATCGCCTAACGAACCGGCAGCTTAACGACCGATTGCCCGCTTGGCGATATCGTTGCGGAGATTTTTCCGCAACCCTGTGGCCTACGGCAGCGTTTTTAGAGCCGCCAGCCAGAATGCATTGCCGCGATACCGGCGCTCAAGTTTCGGACAGTGATGTTCTCAAATCCCTGCGCCTGCAGCTTATCGGCCAAATCTTGTTGGTTTGGAAACCGCCGGATGCTCTCAACAAGATATTGATAGGCCTCGCGGTCACCGGTAACGCGCGCCCCAAGGGCCGGCAGGACGGAAAATGAAAACTGCTCATAAACCTTTGCCAGGGCGGCATTTTCCACATGGGAAAACTCTAAACACAGAAACCGGCCGCCAATTTTGAGGACACGGAAGGCTTCCGCCAGGGCCAGCTCGATATTGGTGACGTTGCGCAAGCCAAAAGCGATGCTGTACACATCGACGCTGCGATCAGGGATCGGCAAGCGCTCGGCATCGCCAACCAGCCATTTTGCCTTGTCGCCCAGCAATTGGTCATTGGCGCGCCGCCGGCCTTCCGCAAGCATTTTCTCATTTATGTCACAGACGGTGACGGCGCCGCCGCCGCGCTCCAAAAATCGGAAGGCGATATCGCCGGTGCCGCCGGCAACGTCAAGAAGGTGCTGATGGGGTTGCGGCGCCAACCAGTCAAGTGCCGCGTCTTTCCAGCGGCGATGGACACCGGCACTCATTAAATCATTCATCAGGTCATAGCGCCCGGCGACATTATCGAAGACATCGCGGACCAATCCTGCCTTGGCTTCGCGGGCGACATCCTGATATCCAAAGTGAGTGCGGTCGGTCATCGTGACTTTCTCCCAGGCAGCTTCCAGAAGGTTTCCTGAGTGCGCGTTTGACGGTTGTCGGATGCCCCTAACCTAGAGCAGTATGGCGGAAAAGTGAATGCGCCGATCTGCCGCCGCAGCGCTGCCAAAGGATGAGGACCCGCGATGCCTGAATTGCCCGAAGTTGAGACAGTTAAAAGCGGTCTTGCCAACGCGATTGAGGGCCAAGTGATCAGCAATGTTGAATGCCGTGTCGGCAAGCTTCGCTGGCCGGTCCCCGACAATTTTGTTGATCGGCTGCGTGGTCGCCGGCTCGTGCAATTGAGCCGGCGGGCAAAATATATCCTGGCGCATTTTGACGACGAAACGATTTTACTGCTGCATCTGGGCATGTCGGGGCGGATGACCATTTCCGATGGCCGCCCGGCAGAACTGGAAAAGCATGACCATATTATTTTAACGGCGGCCAATGGCAAGGTTGTCCGCTTCAACGATGCGCGGCGTTTTGGTTCCGTGCATCTGGCGACAACGGCAACCATCAACGCGCATCCGCTGATCGCCGGCCTCGGTCCCGAGCCGCTTGGCAATCACTTTAGCGGCCCGGTGCTGGCCGCCGCCCTGAAAGGCCGCAGGACGGCCATCAAGCCAACCTTGTTAAATCAGCGATTGGTCGCCGGTGTCGGCAATATTTATGCCTCCGAAGCTTTATTTCGGGCCGGTATTTCACCGCGCCGCTTGGCCAATAGTGTTGCCGGTCAGCGGGCCGAACGCCTGGCCCAAGCCATTCGCACGGTCCTCGAAGAAGCGATTGCGGCAGGTGGCTCCAGTCTGCGCGATCACGTGCAGCCAAACGGCGAGCTCGGTTATTTCCAGCATGCCTTCAAGGTTTATGATCGGGCCGACTTACCCTGCCCGACGCCAACCTGTGGTCGGCCGTTGCAGCGCCTGGTGCAAACAGGGCGGGCGACTTTTTTCTGTTCCAATTGCCAGCGCTAAGTTAGCAATAGGCAAGCCTCTCAGGGAGCCGGAGTGCGAACATGGGTAAACAGCTTGCAAACACCGTCATCGCCGTTTTAGTCGCCGTGCTGATCGGCTTCGGCGGGGCGTGGGCGGATGGCTTTCTGAGCGGCTTTGAAGATATGCCGCTGATGGCACCGCTGGTCGACGTTCCTGACGCCAAGGTCACCTTTGATAGCGCTGCCGGTCGAATTGTCATCGCGGTCGCAGAAGGCCAGGTGGAAGCCTCGGCAGTCTTGCGTTACTACCGTCAGTTGCTGCCGCAATTAGGCTGGAAAGCGGCGGCCTTCGGGCCTGGTTTTGTCCGTGAGGACGAGTATCTGGTGATTGATTTTCCGGCCCGTGAAGGGTCATTAACCGTGGTGCGTTTCACCTTGACGCCACGACCATAAATCTGTGGTGCCGGGCCGAAAGTGCATCTTGCCGCCGATCGCCTGTTGCCAAAACGAATAAGGAGCTAAGTGAATGGACTACGAAAACATCATTGTTGAGACGCATGGTAAAGTCGGCCTGATCCGCCTGAACCGCCCGAAAGCTTTAAACGCCCTGTCGTCGCCATTGATGCGTGACGTTGGTGCCGCTTTGGCCAGCTTTGAGGCAGACCCGGAGATTGGCTGCTTGGTTTTAACCGGCAGCGAAAAAGCCTTTGCTGCCGGTGCCGACATCAAAGAAATGCAGCCAAAGACCTATAGCGACGTTTATCTGGAAAACTTCATCACCGCCGAATGGGAACAGGTTGCAAAAGTCCGCAAACCGGTGATTGCGGCAGTTGCCGGCTTTGCATTGGGGGGTGGCTGTGAAATTGCCATGATGTGTGACTTCATCATCGCTGCCGATAATGCCAAGTTTGGGCAACCAGAAATTAAACTGGGAGTCATGCCGGGCGCCGGCGGCACCCAACGATTGACTCGCTTTGTCGGTAAATCAAAAGCTATGGAGATGTGCCTGACCGGCCGCATGATGGATGCTGAGGAAGCCGAACGCTCCGGTTTGGTCAGCCGGGTTGTGCCTCTGGCCGAGCTTGAGGCCGAAGCATTGAAGACGGCAGCGACCATTGCCGAGATGTCTTTGCCGTCGGTACTGCTGACCAAAGATGCCGTGAATAGCGCCTTTGAAACAAGCCTTAGCGAAGGTGTGCGGGTTGAACGCCGGCTGTTTCATTCGAGTTTTGCTTTTGAAGATAAAATGGAAGGCATGGCGGCATTTGTCGAAAAACGCCCGCCTGAGTTTAAAAACCGATAAAAACTGCAGCGTTGGTGTAACGGCTGTTGACGGATCGTTACACCAACGATATAAGGCCGCTCTCTGAAACCGCAGAAAACTTGAGATCGCCATGGCCAATCATAAGTCAGCCAAAAAACGTATTCGCCGAAATGACGAGCGCCGTGTCATCAATCACGCCCGTAAATCGCGGATCCGGACCTTTATCAAGAAAGTCGAAGTGGCGATTGCCAGCGGCAACCAAGATGTGGCCCGTGATGCCCTGACAGTGGCGCAGCCGGAAATGCAGCGCGGCGTCAGCCGGGGTGTTTACCATCGCAATACGATCTCGCGCAAAATCTCGCGCCTGAACGCAGCGATCAAAGCACTGGCATAGTTCACCAGGCAGCGTCAGCTGCCATGCCGCCTCACGTTCAGATGCCGCCGACAAATTGTCGGCGGTTTTTTAGTGCCCGACGGTTGCGGTTAAGCGGCCGGTTGTTGAAAAAAAAACAGCGGCAATTAAATAAAATTTTTGTGATTCTAAAAAAGTTATTCTTTTTTTTCACGATCATAAACAGCGACCTTCCCAACCGCCCGGCCGCTGCCCACCTGCCGTGAACGCGCTGTCAAGGTGACAACATGGTTTGCTACGGCGCAAGCGATCTCATACCAGGGCAAAAAAAATTACCGTTTGGTTACAATAACCCCCGTTTCGCAAAGGCCTGAAAAGCAAGCCTTTTTCAATTTTTGGACCAACAAAATACAGTTTATGAAGGAAATTATGCAAAGCCTTGATTCTTTATGGCTTCCCAAACTGTCAACAAAAAGATTCGCAAAAATGTGAAAAAAAGGTGCCTTGTCGTGGTTGCGTCGAGGCCGCACCATGAGGTAACAATATAACTCGAGCGACGGAAACAACACCTGTCCTAGAAGTAGTGCCTTGAGTATTCAGGCAGGCCAGCGGATATTTCTGCTTCCGTTAATCGCAAAAAGTGTTTCGTCAAGAAGTAAAAAGCCTGGCACAATAAGTATTGAAGAGCTCTTCATTTGGGGGGCCAAAGTTAAAAGTTGTAAAACAAACGGGCGAGTGTCCCAACCGACGTGTGGGTCCAGTGGTGCTTGCCTGGCTAAGGGTGGCTTAAGAAAAAAAAGCGCGACGTTCGCGGTCGAATATTGCGAGCATAAGCGCCAGAAAAGGTACGTTAAAGCATGTCATTGACCAACAACCACCATCCCTTGGGTGAGACCATCAATAGTGCGTGGATTCGGATTAGGGCACGCCTGCGCGATGAATTTGGCGATGCTGTTTATCGTGGTTTCTTGAAACCTTTGACATTATGCGACGTCATCGACGGCTGTGTCACATTGGCTGTTACTTCGCCGTTTTTGCGCGATCGGGTGGCGGCTCTTTACCGTGACCGACTGGTGGCGCTTTGGTTGGCCGAAGTGCGTGGACTGACAACCGTCGATATTGTCGTGCGGCGGGTG
>QCEM01000025.1 GCA_003280605.1 SAR116 cluster bacterium AG-355-O21
ATGTATGATGACGAGTTTTGTCGGATGTGGGATTTCTATCTGGCCGGATGTGAAGCTGCTTTCCGGCGGGGCGAGTTGATGGTTTTTCAAATCCAACTGACCAAATCCGTCGACACGGTGCCGATAACGCGCGACTATATCAGCGAGTTTAAAAATAGCCTGCCGACCTTCTAGGCCCTTTTAGCAATGGTATTTGTAAATGACGGATATCGCGCCGACAGCGCCGTTTTGGCGCACCACGCCGCTGCACAAAATGACACCGGAGCAATGGGAATCACTTTGTGATGGCTGCGCCAAATGCTGCCTGGTGAAATTAATTGACAGCGAGACTGAGGCGCTAAGCTTTACCAATGTCGCTTGCCATCTTTTGGACACGCAAAGCTGTCGCTGCCAGGATTATCAAAACCGCCAAATTCGTGTCCCCGATTGTGTCCGTTTGACGCCCGACACCCTCGATAGCCTGGACTGGATGCCGTCAACCTGCGCCTATCGTTTGGTCAGGGATGGCCAGGACCTGCCGCAATGGCACCCTTTGGTGAGCGGTGATCCAAACAGTGTCCGAGATGCCGGCATTTCCGCGCACGGCCGGATTGTCTCTGAGGCCGGCGTCGAGGATGCGGATCTTGAAGCACATATCGTCACCTGGGCGGGCTAGTTTCAGGCCGCCCTCGAAATTGAAAATTTGCAGCCTCGCCTGCCGCCGGATAAGCTAACCGTACGGCAAGGTCAAGAACCGCTGGCGGGCATGATGATTAATCAACAGGTGACCTTTATCTACACCACCGATGTGGCGACAAGCTCAGCTTTTCTGCGCGATGTCATTGGCCTAAAAATGGTCCTGAATCAAGATGACAATTGTCATATCTATCAGGTCACAGACAGCAGTTTTCTGGGCGTTTGCTGTAATCGTCCGGTGCCTGAAGACCCTGGGGTTACCTATACATTTGTTGTCAGTGATGTTGACCAAACCTACGCACAATGGCAGGCCCGTGGGGTGGTTTTTGAGGCCCCGCCCGCCCTTAGCACGCGGTTCAATGTCTATGCCGCGTTTTTCCGTGACCCCGCTGGCTACCGCTTTGAAATTCAGGAATTTAGAGACCCAAGTTGGCCGCGTCCGACACCCACCCCATAATTTAAAAGGTTTATTTCCATGAGCACTGATTTAGCCCTCATGTCGGCAACCGATCTGATCGCCGGTTTTCGTGATCATTCGATTTCGCCGCGCGAAGCAACCGCCGCCGCACTTGATCAAATCAGCGCCCATAATGACCGCTTTAATGCCTATTGCCTGATTGACGTCGACGGCGCCATGGCAGCAGCCGGTGCCGCCGAGGCGCGCTGGCAGGCCGGCACCCCGATGGGGCCGCTCGACGGTGTGCCAACCTCGATCAAAGATTTATCCCTGACCAAGGGGTGGCCGACCTTACGCGGGTCAAAAATCATCGACCCTGCTCAAGCCTGGACAGATGACGCCCCCTATGTTGCGCATTTACGGTCCGCCGGCGCTGTTTTCCTTGGTAAAACCACCACCCCTGAATATGGCTGGAAAGGCGTTACCGACAGTCTATTGACAGGGATCACTCGCAATCCTTGGGATGATCGCAAAACTCCCGGCGGGTCTTCTGGCGGTGCCGCCGTTGCCGCCGCAACAGGCATGGGTGCCTTACATCAAGGCTCTGACGGCGGCGGTTCAATCCGAATGCCTGCCGGCTATACCGGTATTTACGGCTTGAAAGCCACTTATGGACAGGTGCCAAGTTGGCCGGCCAGTCCCTTTGGTACCTTGTCACATGCAGGGCCGATGACACGTACCGTCCGCGACGCCGCCCTGATGCTGAAGGTTATGGCACAACATGATCCACGCGATTGGTATGGTTTGCCGGCACCCCATCACGACTGGACGGCTGCGACCGAAACCTCAATCGCCGGCTGGCGGATTGCCTATAGCCCTGATCTTGGACACGCAACCGTTGACCCTGAAATTGCCGCCTTGGTCGCCAAAGCGGTGCACGTTTTGCGTGACCTTGGGGCCGATGTTGAGGAAGTGGAAGCACCAATTCCGCCCTGCCGTGACGTCTTTGAGGCGCATTGGTTTGCCGGCGCCATTAACCTCGCCCGCGATTGGAGCGACGCGACACGCGCCCAGCTTGACCCAGGATTAAACGACATTATCAGCGCCGGTGCGCAAATCACCCTCGCAGATTACCAAGCTGCCGTAAGCCAACGCGAAGTGATCGGCATGGCGATGAACAGCTTTTTTGCCGATTATGACGCCTTATTGACACCAACCTTGCCGATCGCCGCTTTTGATGCCGGCCAAGAAGTGCCGACAGGATCGGGACTACCGCGCTGGTATGACTGGTCACCGTTCTCCTATCCGTTCAACCTCAGCCAACATCCAGCCGCTTCGATGCCCTGTGGGTTAACCAGCGATGGCCTGCCGGCGGGCCTGCAGATTGTCTCGGCGAAATACCGCGAAGATAAAATATTAGCGATTTCGGCCGCCTATGAGCAGGTTCAGCCAATCCAATTGCCGGCACTTGACTAAGCGCCAACAGCTAAGCACTTAAGGCGTCGTCATAGGGATAGGTCGATAAAAGCTGATGGCCGGTGTCGGTGATTAACACTTGTTGCTCAAGTTTGACCCCTTCACCGGCATTTTTTTCGCCGACATAAGCTTCGACACACAGCACCATTCCTGGCTCAATCACGCCGTCATAGCCTCTCCGCAGGCTATCTTCAGGGTAGCGGATGGCTGGATATTCATCACATAAGCCAACCCCATGCATGATTAACGAATAGCGGTTGGCGCGGCAGTTTTCAGGCAACCGATGGGATTTTTCGCTGATCTCACGGAAGCTCGCACCTGGGGTCAGTAACGCCATATTGGCCTCGATATGGGTGCGGGCAATGTGATACAGGCGGCGCTGTGCATCACTGCCGCGATCTGCCCCGCAAACCCAGGTCCGCGAGATATCAACGCAATACCCATAAGGACCAATTAAATCGGTATCAAAGGCAACGATATCTCCCTGTTCGATGACCCGGTTGCTGCATTCTTGCATCCACGGATTGGTCCGTGGTCCAGATGCCAGTAAGCGGGCTTCAATCCATTCACCCCCGCGCTTGATATTGCCGGCGTGGAGATGCGACCAAAGCGCATTTTCAGTTATCCCCGGCAGCAACGCCGCCCGCATTTCATCCATCGCTGCTTGGCAAGACACAATCGCACAGGACATGGCGGTCACCTCGACAGGTGCTTTGATCACCCGCGCCAACTCCATCACCTGCTCGCCGTTATATAACGCGATCCCATGGCGGCTCAGCGCCTCTGCACCTTCCAGATTAACCCGATCAATCGCCAACCGTTTATTTCCGCCACCATGAGCGATCACCAAATCGGCAATTTCGCCGGCCCAGGTTTCGGCTTTTGATTGAAAATTCTCACCCGCCGACATGTAATTCCAAGCAACTGCGGGGCGGGTCTCATCGACCAAACGCAATCCGTTCGATAAATGCTGACTGCCATGAAATTCGAAAACGATAACCGGCCCTTCGGCGGCAATAAACACATAACGGACAGCGTTATGGGCACACCACAGCTGCATGTTGATCGAGTCGGTCGCGTAGCGTGTATTTAGGGGGTCTGCGAGGATAATGCCGGCATAATCATGGGCCTTAAGTTGCGCCCGAACCCGCCCCAGCCGGTAGTCACGTAAAGCTTCTTGCTCCGGCGGCGAAAGCCCGCAATCTTGCCATTCGCGCAGCGTCGCAGATGCTGGCGGCAGAGCCATGAAGGGGCCTGATTTTGAGGGCCGTTGATGCGGCGCAATCTTACGATTGTCGGCGGCATATTGCTGTTGAGATACCATCGAAGCACTCCCGTTTTTTGCCATTTAAACGGGAAAAAAAGTCACTGCTTTGTTAAAACCGCCAGACTGTCGTGGCCGCGACCTTGCGGCCCAAATAACCCAATGGCGGCGTAAATATCAGCAGTCATCATGCCCGGGTCATAACCGCGGGCAGGCTCATGAAAACCGAATTTGGGCTTTCATCGCTTGACTGCGGTCATTCGCAATTTCAAACCCTTGAACAGCATCTTCAATGCCAAAAACATGGGAGATAATTGGTTTCACGTCAATTTTCCCCTGCTGCATGAAAAGCACCGCTTGTTTAAATTCTTCGTGGAAGCGGAATGAGCCACGAATCTCCAACTCTTTTGCGGTCACCGCCTGCATCGGGACACACATGTCGCCACCTAGTCCCAATTGGATTAAAATCCCACGTGGTCGCATCGCAGCGATTCCCGAGGCCAGCGCCGCCGCTGTCCCAGAACATTCAAAAAGCACATCGAAATAGCCTTTGCCGGCTTGGTAATGCGCCAATCCCTGCGGGTCATCAGCGATATTGATCACCTCATCGGCACCGACTTCTTTGGCGTAAACCAAGGCCGCTGCAACCAAGTCGGTGACGACGATTTCTGCCGCTCCGGCCGATTTAGCTGCCAGCGCCGTTAACACCCCAATGGGCCCGGCACCGGTCACCAAAACCCGCTTACCGGCCATCTCACCGGCACGGCGGGTGGCGTGTAAGCCAACAGATAACGGTTCTGCCATTGCCGCCTCACCTGGCGTTAAGCCATTGGCCTTGACACATTGCGCAGCAGCAGCGACCAAGCCCTCACGGAAAGCCCCTTGGATATGTGGAAACGGCATTGCCGAGCCGTAAAACTGCATCGCTTCACAATGGATCTGCTGATCATTTTCGCAGAACCAGCACTGCCCACAGGGCCGCGACGGTGACACCGCCACCAGATCGCCAATGTCAAAATCATCCACACCGGCGCCTAACGCCGAGATGAAACCGGACACCTCATGCCCAAGGATCATTGGCTCGCGCACTTGGATCGGGCCGAAACCGCCATGATTATAATAATGTAAGTCCGAGCCACAAATACCGCCCATAGCCATGCGAATTTGAACTTCACCCGCTGCCGGCGCAGCAACCTCAATGGGTTCAATGCGGAGGTCTCTGGCTTTATGAATCACAATCGCTCGCATGACGCTCTCCTAAAGGCTGGCGGTAATGCCACCATCCACATAAATCGTCTGACCATTTACAAAGGTTGACGCTGCGGAGCTCAGGAAAATACAAGCCCCAACCAATTCCTCGATCTGCCCCCAACGGCCTGCCGGCGTACGTTTTTCCAGCCAATCGGTAAATTCCGGATCAGCGACGAGCGCGGCGTTTAAAGCGGTGTCAAAATAACCTGGGGCAATGGCATTACATTGCAGGCCATGGCGCGCCCAATCCGTGGCCATGCCCTTGGTGAGGTTGCCGACCGCACCCTTGGTCGCAGTATACGGGGCGATGCCAGGACGCGCCAAGGCGGTCTGAACTGACGCAATATTGATGATTTTACCTGCACCTCGGACGATCATATGGCGGGCAACGGCCTGGCCGACATGAAACACCGAGGCAACATTGGTCGCCAATAGCTTGGCAAACATTGGCTCGGGAAATTCATCTAGCGGCGCCCGAAATTGCATGCCGGCATTATTCACCAGAATATCTATGGCACCGTGATCACGCTCAAAGCCGTCAATGGCCGTTCGAACGGCGTCCGGGTCGGTCACGTCAAAAGCCAGCTGGTGAACGCTCACGGCAGCGTTTTCAAGCGTTACCGCCGTTGCCGCAAGTTTTTCCCGGTCCCGGCCATTGATTACCACATTGGCACCGGCGTCGATCAGGCCTTTTGCTAAGCCCAAACCGATGCCTTGGGATGACCCTGTGATCAAGGCCGTTTTTCCAGAGAGATTAAATAAGGTATGTGACATGACAGCCTTCTGTTAACACCCGCACCGGCATGGTAACGCATATCGACGGAAACAAAAGCGCTGTCCGCAGTCGCCGGGGATCGGTAAATTCGGGGATCGGTAAATTCGGGGATCGGTAAATTCGGGAGCTGGTATGGGCGACGCCATTGTGTCGGCAGATGTGCTCTACCGATCTGGACAACGCATTGAGAAGAAAGCAGCATCTTAACGGCAACACGGCGGCACATGGACAACGGCCCCTGCACGCCAGCGAATTCCGCCGCAAGACAATGCCCTGCGGCAGCGCCGTTGATGGTCGCACGGCCAGGTGTCACGGCCATATGCAAGCCACCCACTGAGAATACTCAAAGCTACATCAAGCTTTCAGAGGCAGCTTTCGTTAATGCCGGCCGAAAGTCAGGATGGGCAATCTTGATTAAGTTGCGCGCCCGCTCACTCACCGAGCGACCGCGAAGCTCGGCAATGCCGTATTCCGTGACAACAATGTCTGCATCTGAGCGAGCAGTGGTAACCACACCGGCACCAAGCCTGCCGACAATCCGTGAAATACTGTTGTTGCGAGCCGCCGCTTGCATCACGATAATCGAGCGGCCGCCGGGGGCCTGCATGCAGCCACGCATGAAATCGCTTTGCCCGCCAATCATGCCGACGTGACGGTCGCCGAGCGTCTCGGCATTAATCTGCCCGGTCAAATCAATTTCAAGGGCGGAATTAATGCCCGTAAAGCCCGGAATTTCACCAAGCACGGCAATGTCATGGGTATAGCGCGGGGAGCGCATCTCAATCGCGTCATTGCGGTGCGCCCAGCGGTAAAAATCTTGCGTTCCAAGCAAGGCACCGACAATACATTTGCCCTGATCGAAAGGCTTGCGGCGGTTGGTGATGACGCCGGCGTCAACTAACTCGGCCACCCGGTCACCAATCGCGCCGGAGTGAATCCCCAGGTCACGCTTGCTGTGCAATGCTTCAAGCACCGCATGCGGCAACGAGCCCAAGCCAATTTCGATGGTTGTGCCATCCTCAATCAAGCGTGCCACATGCGCACCAATTTGCTGCTCAAGTGCTTGGCTTGGCCGACTTGCAACCGTGATCGGTGGGCGTGAAACCTGGATGATATGGTCAACGTCGGCAGCATCAACATGGCTGTCACCATAGGTCACCGGGAGCTGGTCATTGACCTCGGCCACGACCACCCGCGCCGTTGGCAAAGCAGCCGTTAAATGATCCATCATCAGCGCCGCGTTATAGCCTGCGCCGTCAGCGGCAAGCTGCACCAAGGCGCAGTCAATGGCAAGGGAGCCGTCAGCCACCAAACGCGGTAACATCGCATAATTAGTTGGCAGCACATCAAGCGCACCAAATGCCTGAAAGCGCTGATTTGTGACCGCGCCGCCCAATGCAACTAAACGGATTTTAGCCGCCAATCGGCGAGCATCAATGCAATCGGTAAGCGAAATATTCAACAGCGCCGAGACATCATCGGGAACATCATCTAAGCGTTTCTCAAGCAAGCCAAGCAGCGCTGTTGGCTCCATCGCACCGCCTGACCACGCGATCCGATCGCCTTTATTGATGAATTTTGAAATATCAAATGGCTCAGTCATAGGTCGCTTTCCGCTTTTCACGGAAGGCGGCAACACCTTCAACAAAGTCGGCGCTGGCACGCACACGATCACCCAAGGTTTGATCACGGTCTTCGTGCCTAAGTGCATTTTCAGCAATTTCCTCGGCGATCCGTAATTTGACGGCTTGCACGGCGACGGGGCTGTTGTCGGCAATCGTCACAGCCGTTGCAATTGCCGCATCAAGCAGTTTGGCCGCCGGCTCAATGCGGTTAACCAGATGCAGCGCCGCTGCTTTTTCAGCATCAATCAAGCGGCCCGTTAAAATCAAATCCATGGCATGCACATAGCCGATTTGCCGAACCAATTTCGCGGTCGCACCGCCAAAGGGATAAATCGCCCATTTCACTTCCGGTAAACCAAAGCGTGCATGGCTGGCAGCGATCCGAATATCGGTGGATAACAGCAATTCCATCCCGCCGCCGGCGCAATCGCCGTTCACTGCGGCGACAATCGGCTTTGGATGTGCCGTTGTCTTTAGCAACGCGTTGTTCACCATCGCCGCCGTTTCCTCACTTGCCGATAGATCGCCGGCAATATCGGCACCTGCGCAAAAACCTTTATCCCCGGCGCCGGTAAGCACAATACACCGGCAGTCGTCATCGGCCGCCAAGCGTGACCAAAGCGCCCCAAGTTCAGCCAACATATCGCGCGACATCGCATTACGTTTCGCCTGGTTATCAAGACTGACCATGACAACATGGTTGGCAGGCTGGGTGACGTGGATCGGCATTTATGCATCCTCTTTAAACAATCACTTTAAGACATGCGTCAGCAAACTCGGCAGCATATTTATGGCTTAACACATCCCGATGTTAACACCGCCAGAACGCCGGGCCAGTGAATGAAAAAGCTGTTTTCCGGCAGCGTCAACACTGATCGACGGCGCAGCGGATGTTTTGGCCGGTTATCGATCAAATCGTTGCTTGAACGGCAAACCCGAAGCAGGTTAATTTTTTGGCCGACTTAGGCCTTTTGACCGATCGAATCAGCAGGCCAGCAATATTTTAATGACGGACATTCAACCGATGACCCCCCCCTTCAGTCGGACAATATTTGAGCTTCTGGAAGAACAAGCGGCAACTGCCCCTGATCATCCGGTCATTATCATCGGCCAAGAAACTGTTTCCTATGCCTGCTTGGCCAAACGCGCGGGCCGTTTAGCCGCCGGTTTGCGCAGCAGAGGATTGGCACGCGGTGATCGTGTCGGTTTGCTGTGTGATAACCGGGTCGAATGGCTGGAGGTGTTTTTTGCCGTGACCGCGTTAGGGGCAACCTTGGTGCCATTCAGCACCTGGTCAACACGCAGCGAGCTTGAATTCCTGATCACCGATTCCGCGATATCTTGGCTTTTTTCGATTGGCAGCTTTGGTAAACGCACTTTTGATGCGGATATCATAGCCCTTCAAAGCGCCGGCCAAGCACCGGCATTGCGGCATGTGATTATGATCGACAGTGGCGATTATCAATCGCTACCAGCCGCCGAAGCTTTGCCACGACGGTCCCCTGCTGCAGCTGCCGATGCCACCGATATCATGGTTTCCCTCTATACCTCAGGGTCAAGCAATCGCCCCAAATCTGTTCCGCTAAGCCATTTTGCCGCCATTGAAAATGCCTTCAATATTGGCGAGCGACAGGGATTAACAGCCAATGACCGGGTCTTAATTTCAATCCCGTTATTCTGGTCCTACGGCGCGGTCAATGCCCTGCCGACGATCCTCTCACATGGCGCAACCATGGTCTTGCAAGGACATTTCGTAGCAGCTGAAGCTCTTGATTTGATTGAACAGCATCGTTGTACCGCCCTTTACACCCTGCCGGCGATGACCAATGCCTTGCTGCAACATGCGGATTTTCGCCCCGAACGCACTGCCTCCCTGCGGACCGGCGTGACCATTGGCGCACCGCGCGATCTGATCAAGGCAGCCGAGGAACTGGGGGCACGGCAAATTTGCAATATTTATGGGGCAACCGAGAATTACGGCAATTGCTGTGTGACCCCTGCCGATTGGCCGTTAGAAAAGCGTGCCCAGTGTCAGGGGCCGCCCTTACCTGGCGTTAAACTGCGCATTATGGATCCACAAACACAGACTCAAATGGCGGTTGGTGAGATTGGTGAAATTGAAGTGAGTGGTTATCTAACCCCAGGATATAGCGGTGATAGCGCGAAATTTAATGCCGATGTGTTCACCAAAGACGGGTATTTTCGCACCGGCGATTTAGGCGCCCTTGATGAAACCGGGGCGCTGCATTACGCCGGTCGCCGTTCAGAGATGATCAAACGCGCCGGAATCAATGTCTCACCGGCAGAAGTCGAGGAGATCCTGCTGCAACACAGCGATATTGCCCTTGCCGGGGTGACCGGTTTGGAGGATGAGGCACGCGGCGAGATCATTGTCGGCTTTATTTGCGCCCGCCCAGGCATCACCATTGAAATCGACCAGGTCCTGGCGCATTGCAGGGAATATTTATCTGCCTACAAACTGCCGGATCAGCTGCATGTGGTCGCTGCCTTGCCATTGACGGTGACCGGTAAGCTGATGCGCGCCGACCTGAAACAAATGGCAGCAGAGCGATGAGCAATCCAATCGGCAGCTTTCTGAAGGGCGTTCGGGTTCTGGATCTGTCGCAATATATCCCCGGGCCACTGGGCAGCCTGATGCTGGTTGATATGGGGGCCGACGTCATCAAAATTGAGCCGCCATCAGGGGACCCAATGCGTGATTTGGGGCCCCGCGACCAAGCCGGCGAGGCCCTGTTCCACCGCACCTTGAATGCCGGCAAGCAGATCTTGCGTCTTGATTTGAAAACGCCCGAAGGAGCGGCCGATCTGCTTGACCTGGTGGGCCACGCCGATGTTTTGATCGAAGGGTTTCGGCCCGGAGCCATGCAGCGACTAGGCTTCGATCATGCACGACTTTCAGCCGTCAACCCGCGCCTCATTTATTGTTCAATCAGTGGCTACGGCGCTACCGGCAAGCAGGTCTTGAAGGCCGGGCACGACGCCAATTATCTTGCTGAAGCAGGCGTGTTGGATCGCAATGGCGACATGCGGCCCGTCTATTTTGATCCACCGATCGCTGATTTAACCGGCAGTTTATTTGCCGCCCTTGCCATCGTTGGTGCGCTGCATGGCCGCCATCGCACCGGCCAGGGCTGCCATATCGATCTTGGTCTTGCCGATGTCATTATGCCGTTGCAAATGTTGCAGATCGCCGATCATGGCGAAAATGCCACGGTGCCACAACGCGGTCAGACCTATCTAAACGGCGGTGCCGCTTACTACAATGTCTATGAAACCCGCGACCACCGCCATCTCGTGGTCGGAGCGGTTGAGCCAAAATTCTGGCAAACTTTTTCAAAAGCTGCCGGGCGACCGGAATGGATTTCGCGTCAAGGTGAGGATCTGCCACAAACAAATTTGATCAATGATGTTGCCGCCCGGATAGCCGAGATGACGCTGGCGGAAAACCTTGAGTGTTTCGCCGATGGTGATTGCTGTGTTTCCGCCGTCTTAGATCTTAACGAGGCACTGAACGATGGCACCGAGCAGCTATCGGCACGGATTGCTCATCGTGACCTGGTGCGCCTGGGCAGCGATGGCTTGCTGCAATCCTTGTTTCCGGCCCGGGTGAACGATACCGCGCCGGCCCTCCGGCCGGCGATGCGCGACTATCTGCCGCCCACCCCTTAACGGCTAAAATGCCATCGATGCAAAAGGAAGCTAGTGATGCGTGCCTTGCTTTGTCGGACCCTTGGAGAGATTGCAAATTTACAGGTTGCCGAAACCGCTGACCCGAAATGTGGCCCCGGCATGGTCCGGATTGCGGTCAAAGCGTCAGGGGTAAACTTCCCAGATATCCTGATGACAGAGGGCAAGTATCAGGTCAAACCTGATCTACCGTTCATCCCCGGTCTTGAAGTCGCCGGCGACGTTATTGAATGTGGCGCCGGTGTTGATCATCTACATATTGGTGCGCGGGTTCTGGCATTTGCGCGTTTTGGCGGTGGACATGCCGAACAAATCGTCTTGCCGGCAGAAATCGTCACACCGATCCCGCCGTCCATGGATTACGTAACCGCAGCAGCCTTCTTTGTTGCCTTCGGCACGGCGCATTTTGCACTGGCCCATCGCGCCGGCTTGCAAGCCGCCGAAACCGTATTGGTCCTGGGGGCCGCAGGTGGCGTCGGCCTGGCCGCCATCGAGGTTGCTAAAATGCTTGGCGCGCGGGTCATCGCAGCAGCCGGAAGTGAGCAAAAACTGGCCCTGGCCCGTGCCCATGGCGCCGATGAAACCATTAACTATCGCAGCGACAATCTGCGCGACCAGGTGCTGGCACTGACCGACCAAAACGGCGTCGATGTGGTTTTTGACCCTGTTGGCGGGGATGCTTTCAGCCAATCGGTCCGTTGTATTGGTTGGCAAGGGCGAATTCTGGTTGTTGGCTTTGCCTCCGGCGATATCCCCAAAGTTGCGACGAATATGATCTTAGTGAAAAATTTTTCCGTCGTCGGCGTTGTCTTTGGCGAGCACAGCTTCCGGTATCCAAGCGATTCCAGGCAACGGATGATGGCGCTTTTGGCAGCTTATGACGCCGCGAAGCTGACCCCGAAAGTGATGCAAACCTTCCCGCTTGACGATGCGCAGGAGGCACTCGGCATGCTCGGCAGCCGGCAGGTTATGGGCAAGCTGGTGCTGACACCTTAGCGCCGCAACCGGCCCCTAAAAACCAGCAGGCGGCGGCAATGCGGCCGAGGCGTCAGAACCAGGGGCAGGTTTTTGCGAGAGCCATAAGCTATTGGAAAATTACTCGAGGTGGCCAGATTTGACTTGAAGGCGCCGTCACTTCGTTTCGTAACGGGTTTGTTTTCAGGGGCTTGCACCGATCTGTTTGCCTATGCCGCCATGAATGGTGGGCCGGGTGACCCGCCTGCTCGCGCATGATCTGACTGCCGCAAAACCACGAAAATCTTGGCGCGACTTGACCCGCATTGGCGGCGGCGGGCATTCTCAAAGCCGACAGCGGTAACGTCGATTGCTGTCGCTGGGAGGGATGCAAATATCAAGACGCGATGATCAAGCGCAGATAAAAAGAATTTAGAATTTCCTGCGCCTTTGACGGCATTTTAGAGAAATTTAATTACCGGAAACTTCACGATGAATCAGTCCTGTTATGGCCACCCCCGGCATATATAGTCTTCTGGTTTTTCACGAGATCGTTTTACAGAACGGATATCCTAATGAGAGTTGGCGTTGAAGTAGGTGGTACGTTTACCGATTTAGTCGTTGTTGGCGATGGCGCGATCAAAGTAGCGAAAGTGCCGAGCACGCCGCTGCAACCTGACATTGGCGTCATGGATGCACTGGCGGCAGCTGATCTCAATCTGCTGGATATCGAGGAGATGGTACATGGATCAACCGTCGCAACCAACGCAGTATTGGAGCGGAAAGGTGGCCGCGTTGGCGTTATTGTCACAACCGGAACCGGCGATATTTTTGCCCTTCAACGACATGACCGCACGGCAATTTATGATCTGCATTATCGCAAACCCGCGCCAGTTATTGCGCGCAGTGATATCTGTGAGATAAATGAACGTCTGGCAGCGGATGGGTCGATAATTCAAGCCTTGGATGAAGCGCGGCTGGATCGCGTGATTGGCGCCTTCCTTACGTCGGCGCCGTTCGATGCCATCGCCGTTTGCCTTCTGCATGGATACGCAAACCCTGTCCATGAAAGATGCGTGTCGGAAGCGATACGCCGATACCAGCCGGACATTCCTGTCACCTTGTCATCGGATGTATCACCAGAATTTCGTGAATATGAGCGGGCGTCGACAACGGCGTTGGCAGCCTATGTGCAACCTGTCATTGCCGGTTATCTCAGTCGATTGACCGATAAACTGCAGGCCGCCGGGTTCAAAGGCCGTTTCAGCATGATGCAGTCAAACGGCGGACGAATGCCCGCCAGCAGCATGGCGCAAAATGCCATTGCTGCGTTGTTCTCCGGGCCGGCAGCCGGGGTTATTGGCGCCATGGGAGTGGCGGCGCGGTCAGGCTTTAAAAATATAATTACCCTGGATATGGGCGGTACCAGCACAGATGTATCGCTGATCTCCAATGGTCGCCCGGACTTGGCACCACAAACCATGATTGACGGTCTGCCAGTCAGGACACCGGTAATAGATATCGCCACCGTTGGTGCCGGCGGTGGATCGATTGCCTGGGCTGATGATGGCGACCTACTGCGGGTCGGCCCGCAATCCGCAGGTGCCTTCCCTGGACCAGCCTGTTATGGGCGCGGCGGCACAAAGCCGACAATTACTGACGCGCATCTGATACGCGGGACCATGCGTTCGTTGTCCTTTGTCGGTGGCTCGATAGCGGTTGATCACGATGCGGCGGCGGCAGCTTTCGCGGAATTGTCTGTGCACATGGAGATGAGCGTTGAGAAGTTGGCAGACAGTGCGATCAGGGTTGCCGAAGGCAATATCGTGCGCGCAGTCCAGCAGGTGTCGACCGAGAGAGGGCTTGATCCACGAGATTTTATTCTGGTTCCCTTTGGCGGTGCCGGCCCACTTCATGCTGCACGGGTCGCCGAAGATTTAGGCATTCGCACAATCCTGATCCCATTAAATGCCGGTGTCTTATCGGCGGCCGGCTTACTGATGTCTGACTATGTTCACTATCGATCCAAAACCGAACGCTTACAGCTTCATGAAAGTGCGATAGGGAATGTAAAAGCGATTCTCTTGGCGCTGCGTCAGGAGGCCGAAGCGTATATGGAAGAGATCGGGATCACCGACAACCTAAGGTTCGAATACGTACTAGAGATGCGCTATGTCGGTCAGGCCTTTGAGCTGTCCGTTGCTTTGGGTGGAGAGCTAGAAACGCTCACATATAGCGCAATATTCGAGGCTTTTCGCGCCGCCCATCATCGGGTCTTTGAATTTTCTAAACCGCCGCAAGACCCGGCCGAAATTGTCTCCTACCGTGTTGGCATAAAAAGCCATGCTGCGAAATTTCCGGAACTTGCTAACTCCGATGCAGGAGCAAACGATGAGTTAGATTCGATAAACCTCATCGAAGGCGGTACATCATTGGCCTGCAAGCTCGCCAAACGGGACCAAATTAATGCGACCGGGATAACCGGCGCGCTATTGATTGAGGATGGTACCTCGACTGTTTACATCCCGCCCGGCTGGCATGTTCTGAAAGACCAGGCGGGAAATCTTATTGCAAAGTATCATGGGTGAACAGATGGCACTCTCCAAAGTCGACCACGCAATTATCAATCGAGCCCTTATTGCTGCCACATACGAGATGGGCACAAAGCTCATCCGCTCTGCCCATTCGCCGATTGTGCGCGAAGCCCAGGATTGCTCCGCCGCGATTATGAACAATCGCGGAGAAGTCGTCGCCCAAGCCGAGTTAACGGCCATTCAACTTGGCTCAATCGCACAAACATTTGCACCCTGTTTAAAGCTTTACCCGTTGGATGAAATCAAGGCGGGCGACTTTTTCTTGAACAATGATCCCTATAACGGCGGCCAGCATATTCCGGATATTTTTTTGTTCACGCCGATATTCTTCGCCAGCAAGCTCATCGGCTTTAGCGCGACCGTAGTGCATCACATCGATCTTGGTGGTGGGGCACCGGGCCTGAACCCTGAAGCGTCCGATGTGCATCAAGAAGGGTTAATATTCCCGCCGACACGCTACCATCTGGACCATGATTGGAATGGCGGCCCGCTTGAGCGTTTCATTGCCGCAAATGTGCGGATGCCCGAGGCCACCATTGGCGATCTGAACGCGCAATTTGCCGCCAACGCTATCGGGGCAAAGCGGCTTTGCACTTTGGCAGAGAAATTCGGATCTGACGGTATTTCCGAAGCGATGGATGAAATGCTCGATTACTCCGAGCGGCGCATACGGGCAGCCATTAAGAAACTGCCAAGCGGCATATATCACGGCGAAGCGGCACTTGATGATGACGGTATCGGAGATGAGCCGGTGTTCATTCGCACCCAGGTGACGGTCGCCGATGAAAAAATCCAGGTGAATTTTGACGGCACCGATCGACAGGTCGCAACCAATATCAATTGTCCGTTTTCCTCTACCTTGGCGGCAGCGGTTGCATGTCTGAAATCGGTTCTTACCGATCCAGACATCCCCTTTAATGATGGAGTGGCTCGGGTCATCTCAATCGATGCGCCATATGGCTCTATTCTTAATCCGAAACCGCCAGCGCCAGTTCGCGCCCGGTTGTTGTCATCGCACCGGGTGTTCAATTCTGTGATGAAAGCGCTGGCGCAGATCGTACCTGACGCTGTCATTGCCGAAGGGTTCGATACCACAACACCAGTCTGTCTCAGCTATCTCGATGATAACGGATATAACATTTACCTGGAAATCCTTGGCGGCGGATATGGCGCCGGTGCGCGCAACGACGGCTGCGATGGGGTGGATTGTCCGCTATCGAACTGCGCGAATATCCCGATTGAAGCCCTTGAAATGGATTATCCGTTCCTGCGCCTTGAAACCTATAGCCTCCGGCAAGGGTCCGGCGGAGCAGGTGCACAGCGCGGCGGTCTTGGGTTTGAAAGATCGTATCGGATTCTCAGCGATGGTGTACAATTTGCCACCTACAGTGACCGATTTAAGGTTCCGGCAGCGGGCCTGCTTGGCGGCGAGGCCGGCATTTGCGCGGAAACTTTCATTGATCGTCAGGGCGAGATTATTCCACTTGCCTCGAAGACCGGGCGAACCCTTGACGCCGGCGACCTGCTTGTGGTCAGGACCGGCGGCGGCGGTGGCTATGGCCCAGCCAAAAATAAATGACGCAAATCAATAAACATAGGAAAGACCAATGAGTGTGCATGTTCTGTATCTTGTAAAATACGAAAATGATCAAAAAGCCGCGATGCGGGACACCCCCGCGATGCGTGATCGGGCGGAAATACACCGCCAGGCAATTGCCGATTTCGGCGGCAAGCCGATTGCGCAATTCGGATCATATGGCGAATATGACATGGTCTATATCTATGAGATGCCCGACGAGAAAGCGCTGGCGGCCAACCTCCATCTGACCGACACCTACGGACTCGCAAAATACAGTAAGGCAATTCCTTTGCTGAGCAGCGATGATTTTGTGGAATCTTTGCGTCTGGCAAGTGAGACGCCGACCAAGTACTCGCCTGCGTCTCCCGAGGCGTGATCTGAGAATATCCTGCAAAATAGCCACCCATCGAACCGCAATCGCACGCCGGCCTGGTCACCGTCATAACGATCTTGCCCGCTTATGTGACTGCCAGCCTAATATCGTTCCGCCGCCGCTGGCGTTCGCCGGCAAAGCGACGCAGAGCCTGGATCTGTGTGCGGTCAAGGAGCCCGCCAATTGTCTTGCCAAGAAACCAAAGTGCCTTCAGCCGTGACAGCGTACGTTCGCCATGTCCGATAGCAACAATGGTCATTCGGTGTCTCGGCGTCGAACCCGGTCTGCCAAACGGCGGCCCCCGGCGTTACACCGGAATTGAACCGACATTGACCGAGTTGGGAATTTCGTCGCCGGCGCGGCCGTTTGATGGGAGGTTTCGGCGAACGGGAAATTTGCAAATATGCCGGCCCCGCAAGAGCCCTCATCCGAGTGGCACGATTGCTGTCTTTCTGTATCTGAACGCCAGGCTTTAAAATTACTTTGTCTGCGGCGCTTGCGGCTTTGAGGAGAGCCAGTAAATCAAGCTGACAACGAGGGTAAGGGTAACCCCTGCATGAAGGCTTTCAGCCGAAACTATGGTCAGCAGAAAGCCTGTGATTAACGGTCCGCAGGCAGCCCCAAAATCGCGCCAGGCTTGCATCCGGGCAAGCGGCCCAATGGGATCTTCGTGAGGGGCCAGTTCTTGGGTAATGACAACCGGGCCATGGGAAGCCAGTGCACCGCGAAAGATCAGCATGATAACCGCCCCAATGACGGTGAAACCAAGGGTAACACCGACAAAACCTAAAGTGGTTAAAAAGGCCGCTGTGATAAAAACCTTTCGACCGCCAAACAGGTCGGCAATCCAGCTAAAAAGCGGCGCTGCAATCGCTTCGCCGAAATGCCTGAGCGCCAATAAGGCGGCGCCGCCCATTACCGCGTCAGAAAGCGCTGCCTCGCGGGCCAAAATTAAGGTGATGGAAACTGCAAAAACTCAATCAACGCCGCCGCCTTGCAGAAAGTAGATCAGGTCAATCGGCTTCGGGCGGGCCAATAACGGTGGCTTGCTGCGTTTGGCTGTATCGCGTTCAACTTTTGGCAAGCTGAAGGCGATCAAAAGCGAAGCTGCGGTTGCAATGGCCAGCACCACAAAGGTTTTATTGGGTCCAAATACACCGACCATCCAAGCGCCACCGAATAAGGCTGTTATTGGCCCCACACGCTGGATCGCCTGGCCGATACCAACGCGGGTGCCAACCTGGCGGCGATATGTCACCGCATAGGATAACGTCACAAGCAATAAGACCGCATAGGTGAGCCCTCATAATACTCCGGCCAATAGGATAACCGCGGGGTCTTGGCCAAATCCGTATAAGGTCGTTGAGATTGTGGCGGTGATGGCGGCCAGAATACACATACGCCGCATGCCGGCAATTTGCGTGAGCCGCGCCAACAGGCCATAAGCGAACACCCGCACCACACGGTTCGCCGATAACATTACCCCCACCCAAGGAAGGGTAAGCCCGAAATCTTCGGCATAAACCGGCAGCACAGCATACAGCAGGGCATCGCCTAGAAGCGCCAATGACATGATCGACAAAGCGCCAATAATCGCCCGCCATTCGTTATCATTGATGTTGCTCATATGAATTCCGTACTGTCGTTGGCGGCTACAGTAATGCTTGGCTGGCAAGGCCAAATGTTTTGGCGTAGAGGCTTCCGCGTGCAGCGTCGCTGCGCCGCATCAACGGACTTTCTCCGGCGGTCTCTTGCAAGCCGATTTGTATCAGATAATGTCCAAAATTGGCAGCGTATTCGGGGCGATCGACCCGCAGAAAGCCTGGCTGGACAAGTGCCGAGCAAAGCGCCATCGCCTGTTCTTTGGACGCTGCCACAATTGGGCCGATCACCTGCCCGCGTCCGAACCGGCGCCTTACTGCGAAAGCACACAACCTGTCACCGTCGACGATTGCCTTAGCCTCGCCCATTTTGATCACTGCGGAAATGGTGTCAGGTCGCATGCCGCCGACGGCAGCACCATCAAGGGCAATGGCCTGGGTGATTAAATTGCTCTCCAGGGGAACCACGCAATGACTTGTGGGACGCCGAGAGCCGAGCTGCATCGGTTGATACTGGCCTTGGTGTTGGTGAATGGTGCCGATACGCTCAAACCCGGGGAGATGATAAAGCGGTTCGCCTGCGGCGGTGGCACAGAGCAGGATTGAACGGTCCGCAAGCTTGTTAATCAATTACGTTATCAGGGCGCGACCTATTCCCTTGCCCTGCATCTCTGGCCGGATTGCCGCATGCCCAAGAGACGCAAGGTCATCACCAAGTTTCCAACAGAGCCCCGCGCCGGAAAATCTGCCCTTCGATTGCACGGCGATACCGGTCCCGAGGCTAAGCGCAAAGCCAAGGTCTTCTTTCGTGAAGGGCCAGCCAAAAATCTCTGTTAAGGTGGCGTAATCGGCCAAATGCAGTGGCGTGAGCGGGATAAACTTGAAAGTCATTTTTGGCCAAAATAAAGGTCCCCGTAAAATAGAATGAGCCGTCGTCTGGACCGATATAATGATGGCAATCGGCAAGTGTAAGGATTGTCTTTGAGCTGATATAACTTAACACTGTTGATGCGCCTTCGGTATGAATGCATCACGCTAACCTTCAAAGAAAGAGTGTCATAATGCGAGCGAATAAAATCAAACAAATCTGGGGGCAATCGAAATGTGCAACATTGGGCTGGCTCTCTATTGCCCACGGCTTTTCCGCTGAAGTGATGGCCCGCCAAGGTTTTGATGCGCTTTGCATTGATCTACAGCACGGTACCGTGGAAATGGATCACCTCTTGCCAATGCTACAGTCAGTGTCACAAACAGACACCGTGCCATTTGTGCGCGTACCATGGAATGACCCCGCAACCATCATGCGGGCCTTGGACCTTGGCGCCTACGGTATCATTGTGCCGCTCGTGAATACTGCCGAGGAAGCAGCGCGAGCTGTGGCCGCCTGCCGTTATTCACCGGTTGGCATGCGGTCCGTTGGCCCTGTCCGTGGGTTGCAATATGGCGGAGCCGACTACGTGGCCAAGGCGAATGACGAAATCATTGTTATGGCGATGATCGAGACCAAGGAAGGTTTAGCTAATTTGGAGGCGATCTGCGCCACACCTGGATTGGATGCGGTCTATATTGGCCCGGCAGACTTATCCCTCGCACTCGATTTGGAGCCACAGGCCGACAATACCAACCCGTTACATTTAAAAACCTGTGATAAAATTCGTAATGTCGCGCATCGCCACGGTATTAAAGCCGTTATGCACTGCGCCAGCGCCGATTTTGCTGCCGGCGCCGTAAAACGCGGTTTTGATATGATCATGCTCACCTCAGATTTAGCCTGTATGATATCTGGGGTAAAACAGCAATTACAGGCCTTCAAAAGCCAAACCAATTAAGTCAAAAATGCTAAGATGCCTGCCTCCCTGCTGCAACTTTCGGCCGCAGGCCACCACTTCAGGTCTTTGAGGCAAGGTTAATGAGGCGCGTCCCTTGGATCGTGTCAGGCGCGTCATCAGTGATGGCGGTCATTATCTGGCAAGTGGTCTCCATCACCGCCATGCATGACGGCTTGGGCGCCGGTTTTATCGGTAATCATTTTTCTTGCGTCCACGGTCACATTTGGGGTTGTTTCGCCCACTGAACCAAGCCGGGCAGCGCTTCGCCGACGCGTCACCTATATGGAACTGCACAGCACCGAAATGATGCAAGCGATACTGCCGGCCATTAAGGCCGCCGCAACCGCATTGGCGGAACCGGAGGTGTGCGCGTGCTGCGGTCTAGTTCCGCAACTCTGCCCGCAGGGCGGTGATCTCACCTCTAAGGGCGGTGATTTCTGCCGATAGCGCGTTTACATCTGGCGTAGCTGCCTCAGCGCCCGTGCTGTCTTTTACGGCAGTTTTTTTTGTGTTGCTCTCATCCACGCTCAGGGTTTGCAGGGAATCGACAATGATCGCAATAAACAGGTTAAGCACAGTAAAGCTGGAAATAATGATAAATGGAATAAAGAACACCCAAGAGTGCGGGAAAACTGCCATCACGGGCCGGACAATGCCCATTGACCAGCTTTCTAAGGTCATGATTTGAAACAAGGTATACATGGACGCCCCAACATTACCGAACCAGTCAGGGAATTCACTGCCAAATAGTTTGGTGGCAATCACAGCGAAAACATAAAAGACAAGAATCAATAATAAGCCGATGGAGCCGATCCCCGGCACCGCATTTAACAGCGCCGTCACAACCCGGCGCAGCCGCGGCACCCCGGAAACAAGGCGCAGTGCCCGCAACACCCGCAGCGCCCGTAAGACACTGAATTCCTCGCTTGCGGGCGCTAATGCGATGATAATCACAAACAGATCGAACAGGCCCCAGGGATCACGCAGAAAGTTAGGCCCAAGGGCATAAATCCGCAGCAGCAGTTCAACGACAAAAATCGCCAGAATGATGCGATCTGTCAAAACCAGTGCCGGTCCTATCGCTGCCATCACAGTTTGCGAGGTTTCAAGCCCGAGGATAATCGCGTTCAAACCAATCAGCGCCAGAATGCCATATCGGAAAGGCGCAGTTTCAATGGCCGAACGCAGGCGGGCACGATGATCTGAGGTGGTATGATGGGGATTGGTTTCTGACATGACGTATTCATTCCGGAGAGACGGTGATCAGCCTTCGATAACGACCAGACGTGATGTTGCCGAATACTTTCAACACTAGCTTATCTTTTGCCAATGACACAGCCTTACCTGGCAGCGCGGCTGGCTTTACAATACCGCCCGCACCATCCCCCTCGTCAACTGCACTGAAGGTATCCAACTTCCTGTTAAAGACCAAACGCCGGACAGCGGTAGCTCTAGATCTGTGACAAGCTCGCGTGCGAGATCTATATCCTACTCTTTGGTTCTCGTGAACCAAAAATGCTTTTCCCAAAACCGGCTAAGGCATTGAAAAATTGATCGGAACGGCCAGATTTGAACTGACGACCCCTTCACCCCTAGCAGAGCATATGGGGCGTAATATACTGAAAAATAACAAACTTTAGTTAACTTTCGTGAACTTTAGTGTACTAACGACCCCTTCACTCAGTATAGTGAGAGGGTCAGTTTTGATACCGTTGTACCGGAGCACTTAAATTTGACACTTAATAGAGCAAAAATCTATCTCCCGAGATAGCCCGCAATGACGCCTGTAACGCCTGTCAAAGTTATCTTCAAAAGTGTGATCACGCTCTCATCTGGCGGTCTATGCTCACGTAGAGCGATGTAATAATGACCGGCAATTATGACAGTCAGCAACAGGACAACGCCACAATTATGGCGAGGATCATGACCTCTTTTGCGTACCTCATTCCGCTATCTCCATGTCTGATTAAAACAGTGTTCTATTGGCCTCTCGGGCTCTCCGTAGCGGAACAGGCGCGCCTCTTAGCGCTCTCCGATATACACCCATCGCGGGAAATCGATAGCTGCGCCTCCCCGACACAACACTGGCGCCAAGCTCGTTCATTCTGGCCGGCCGGCGATCGAGCTTCTGAGGTCGCAGAGGGGATAGAGGATAACCCCTGGGTCATCGCCGGTACTTTGGAAGGGATGCACCTGAGTGATTTGCAAACTGTTTGGCAGAGGGTTCGTACTCGGACCGATTTGAAGGACATTCGGATCAACGATCTTCAGCATTCCATCTCTTCGATTGCGCTGGCCGCCATTAAGGACTACCCATGATCTGAAAGCTGCTCGACAACGCTTGGGTCCAGACGACCTCGCGCTACGCGCATCTCACGGCAGCGCCAGTTAAGAATGTAGCAGACGCTATGTCAGCTAGTTTACAACGAGCCTCCGGTTAAATGATGACGGAGCGACCAAATTAGTAG
This sequence comes from SAR116 cluster bacterium AG-355-O21, assembly GCA_003280605.1. Classification (GTDB taxonomy): domain Bacteria; phylum Pseudomonadota; class Alphaproteobacteria; order Thalassobaculales; family Thalassobaculaceae; genus TMED26. The sequence goes on from QCEM01000025.1 coordinate 22,570, forward strand.
CCCAGTCAATTTGGAATGAACATAAAAAAACTCAAAAATTCAATGGCTTCCTAGGCGGGCGCTGAAGTAGCTGAATTAGAAATAATTACATCATCAAACCATCATTAAAATGAAACTTTTATCCCTTTGCATTGGCGTAGATCCATTGAGAGGTTGTAATACAATGACAAATAAAATTTTGTTTACAGGAGTGCTGCTAGTTGCATTCGCCAGCACTGCTGTGGCTAACTGCCCGCCGGTAACCGTGGCTGATACGAAAGGCGTTGAAGCGGGCGCCTATCCGCAACAATTCGAGTTGGCTGAGTTCGAGAAGGCCGCCAGTTGCAAACTGTCGTTTAAAGCAAACCCAATGATCACCGACCTCAACGCCCGTATTCAAGGGAATGGCGATCTGCCGCCCCTGGAAGAGCGTGTGCCGAATGAGCCTCTGGTAGTCGCACCCTACAATGCAATCGGCAAACACGGAGGCGTTCTGGATGGCTTGTCGAACGCGCCGGAAGCTGGAACCTCCGACTTGTTATCGGTACGCCATGTTAGTCTGGTTCGCTATTCCGATGACCTAAAAACTATCGTCCCAAATATCGCCAAGGCGTGGAAATGGAATAACGACTTCACCCAACTTACCTTCCACCTGCGCAAAGGCCATAAATGGTCTGACGGCGCGCCGTTCACCGCCAGCGATATCAAATTTTGGTACGACGACATGGTGTTCGACGCGAACATTATCAAAAAGCCGAAAGACTATGTCTTAGTGGGCGGCAAGCGTATGACAGTTGATGTCGTAGACGCACAAACTGTCGTCTTCAAACTTCCAGCGCCGAAACCCGGCCTGCTAACTCATTTCGCGAGCCATTATTCGCAGCCATTCATGCCCCGACACTTCCTCGGCCAATTCCATCCAAAGTATAACAAAAATGCCGATAAGGTCGCTAGATTACATGGTTTCGAAACCGGTTATGCGGTGATTTCGGCTTATTACGGTAACTCCGATTGGACCGATACGCCGACTCTGTTTCTAGCCCATCCGGACAAAGTTGCCAAGATGCCGAAAGCAGTGATGCCATCATTGGAAAGCCACGTGCCAATCTCTGAAACTACCGAAGGGCGCCGTTTTGTGGCCAACCCCTATTTCCACATGATCGACACTCAGGGTCAACAACTGCCCTATATCAGCGAAATCGATGAGGTGCATATTAATGACAATGAAGTTCGCATCTTGAAGGCTGTAAACGCAGAGATCGACTACAAATCGCAGTCGTTGCAATTACCATCGGCACCGATCCTTCTGGAGAACCAGGAAAAAGGGAATTACACTATCGACTTGAAACCGACTATAGCGATGCCAGTTTTCGCTTTTAATGTCACCTCGGCCGATCTTGAAAAGCGCAAGGTCTTCGGGAATCTCAAATTTCGTCAAGCCATGTCAGTGGCAATTAACCGCAATGAGATCAACGAGGTGGCTTACTTTGGCCTTGGTCAGCCACGTCAATTCACGGCTTTTTCGCCCCTGCCGGACTTTATCGATCCTAAGTATGCCAGCCATATGACTCAGCATGACCCGTTGTTAGCCAAAAAATTGCTCGATGAAATCGGCATGGTCGACAGTGATAGTGATGGGTTTCGGGAACTACCGAATGGTGAGAAGATTGTTCTGAACATGCAGTTCGCGACCCAAGGGCTGCCAGGACAAGTGGTCGAATTGGTAGCGCAGCATTGGGCAAACGTTGGCCTTCAAACTACGGTCAAGGAAGTAACCCCTGACGAATACCGCTCGGCGCAGTCGTCAAATCAGTTGGATGTTTTGATGTGGGCGAAAGGACAACCCATTGCTATCATTATGGGTAATGCCGAGTTTTTCCAGCCGCCGTTCGAGAATTACTTCGGCATCCGTAATGGCATGCTGTGGGCCGAATACGTGGACAGCAAGGGCGTCAAAGGCGTTCAGCCGCCGGCATATGTTGACCAGATGATGTCCGATATCGATACTTTCCAATCGAGCAGCCCAGGTACTGACACGTTTAAGAGCACCGGCACCCGCCTCGTTAAAAATATGGTCGAGAATCTATTGTTCATTGGGACTGTGCAAGCGCCGAACCCTATCTATCATCGAAACGCGTTGGAAAACTTCCCGGAGTTTAAAACTTGGTCTTATGAGTATTACCGGACCTATCCATATCGTCCGCAGCAATGGTTCCTAGCGGACGAGAACTAAGACATTGATCTAGCTTTGGCGCTAGTACGAAACTACACCTGGGAAGAGATCTTCCACACCAGCGCCCGCGTTGAATGACGCGGGCGCTCCATTTTTATTTTAAGCGACCGTAATCGAGAATGCTGCAATTAGCTCAATTTACCCTGACTCGCGCGGTCTTCGCCGTAATCACCCTTTTGATGGTGTCCTTCATCGTCTTCACGCTAATGGAATTGGTGCCGGCGAATTGCGCCGAGCGGTATGTAGCCTGGAAAAACACTCAAGGGGAACAGATCACCGTCGAAGATATCCGCGCTGAGGAAGAACGTTTGGGCCTAGACAGGCCCTATATTCAGAGGTGGGCGATGTGGGTCAGCAATGTGTTTTTCCGTGGCGATTTCGGCAATAGCTGCATCCTACGAGTATCAATCAACCAATTACTAGGGCAGAAAATCTGGCTCAGTCTCGGTATCTGTCTAACCGCGCTTTTAATTGCATATCTGATAGCCATACCGGTGGGCATGATCTCAGCCACGGTGGCAGCCCCAACGCTCAACAATTCACTACGGCTGGTTTCCTACCTTGGTTTGGCATTGCCCAACTTCCTACTAGCGCTAATGATTATGTTGTTTTCAACCTTGTTCTTTGGCGACACCCTGACTGGCCTGTTTTCGAAGGAGTTTCGAGACGCTCCGTGGTCGCTTGACCGACTTATCGATTTCTTGTCGCGAGCCTGGCTGCCCGTTTTCATTTTGGGTTGGTCGGCAACGGCTTTCGCTTTGCAAACAGTGCGGGCTTTGATTTCAGATGAATATGGCAAGCTTTATGTTACAGCCGCCCGGGCTCGAGGCGTGTTTGGGCGTCGGTTGCTCTGGCGTTATCCAGCGCGCCATGCACTTGGGCCGATTGTCAATTCACTTGGTTTCGATCTAAATCGGGTATTCAACGAATTACCGATCGTGGCGGTGATTTTGACCCTAACTGAGGCTGGTGCTTTGCTGCTCGACAGTTTAGCGCGCTCTAACGATCAACAATTGGCTGGCGCAATAATTTTCATGCTGACAACTGCTATAGTGGGCTTGAATTTTTTCACCGATGTGTTGCTGGCGCTGATTGACCCACGCATCCGTAAAAGCGTGATGGGAGGTTAATTTTAATGACAGTTCGCGACCCCCCCACACTCAGCCCGGTCAACCAGAGGGTCAAGGAAGCGTATTTCACAGCCAGTCAAACCCAATTGATCTGGGCTCGGCTTAAGCGCAACCGGGCGGCTATGTTAGGGGCTTGGGTCCTCGTAATTATAGTCGCGTTGGGTATTTTCGCCCCCTTCTTATCGCCGTACGAGCCAACAATTGCTGGGCGCGATAAGACCTACCAAAACGGTTCACCGCAAATCCCCATGTTTTGCGACCATAACGGCTGTTCTCTTAGGCCGTTTTTGCACACACTGGAGAGAACACGATCCATCAAGACTAATTTCCGTTGGGTAACTACCGTCAATTCCGAAAAGCGCCGCTATGTACAATTTTTCGTCACCGGCTGGAAATACGCCTATTTCGATTTCTCAGTTAATTTGCCCGGCGAACGTCTTGACTTTCGGTTTCCCGGGTTACGCTTCGACACCCATTTATTCGGCGTCGACACGGGTGGCATTCACCTGTTTGGGACCGATAAATCGGGTAAGGATATTTTCGCGCGAACCCTGCACGCAATTTGGACATCGCTGGCGGTCGGTAGCATCGGGGTGTTCATCAGCTTCGTGTTGGCGCTATTGATCGGCGGTACCTCCGGCTATTTTGGCGGTCGTGTAGACGGCGTTTTGCAGATGTTCACCGATGCCGTTCGCACGGTCCCAGCTATCCCCCTGTTTATGGCCTTGGCCGCGTTCGTGCCCGACGAATGGAGCGCTGAAATGCGCTTTTTATTCATTTCGATAATACTTGGTTTTATAGGCTGGCCAACTCTCGCGCGGCGTGTACGCACACATTTGCTGACCGAGCGCAACCAAGAATACGTGCTCGCTGCGCAGCTGAATGGGGCCTCAGCAGGGCATGTTATTCGTCGTCATCTTTTACCTAGTTTTACAAGCTATATCATTGTCGACTTGGTGATTTCCTTTCCTTATATGGTGCTTTCAGAAACCGCGCTCAGCTTTATTGGGTTGGGTCTAAAAGACCCAGTTAATTCGCTTGGCGTAATGCTGCAAAATGTTACCAGCGCTGATGTTTTGTTGAATTACCAGTGGTATTTTATCCCAGTTATTTTTTTTATTACCATGGTTCTGGCTTTTGTCTTCGTCGGCGATGGCTTGCGCGACGCCGCCGACCCCTACTCGGACAACAAATGATGTCAACACCACTAATTTCGGTTTGCAATTTAACACTGCGCTTCAAGACTGACGAAGGACTTGTAACAGCGGTTGACAACGCCTCCTTTGAGATTGCCGCCGGCGAAATCCTCGGCCTGGTTGGCGAGAGCGGTTCAGGCAAATCGGTGACTGCCAAAGCCTGCATGCGACTCAACGCTGCTAATGCCGTTTACGAGCCAGCCAGCCGCATCACTCTCCACCTAGAGGACGGTCCTTGCGACATCCTCTCGCTTTCCCGACAGCGCGATCTGCGGATCGTTCGTGGCGGGGCGATTTCGATGATTTTCCAGGAACCCATGGCAAGTTTTGCGCCGGCGCTGACGATTGGCGCTCAAATGGTGGAACAACTGCAATTGCACACTAGCATGTCGGGGCCTCAAGCGCGTGCCCTATCCATTGAAATGCTCAATCGTGTTGGTATAGCCGATGCTAGCCGCCGGATCGACCAATACGCCTTTGAGTTTTCCGGAGGCATGCGCCAGCGCGCGATGATCGCCATGGCTCTTTCAACTCGCCCCAAACTTTTGATCGCCGACGAGCCAACGACCGCACTCGACGTCACAATTCAGGCACAGGTGATCGACCTGATGAAGGACTTGGTGAACGACTTCGGCATGGCAATCCTATTCATCACCCATGATTTGGGCGTTATTGCGCAAACCGCCGACCGGGTGGCGGTAATGTATATTGGCCGAATCGTGGAAACGGGCGATGTCGGTCAGGTAATCGGCCAAGCGCGGCATCCCTATACCCAGGGATTGCTTAACGCCCTACCAAAACTGGACCAATTGGACCGGCCGCTGACGCCGATACCAGGAGATATTCCAAGCCCCTTGGAGCGACCGACTGGCTGTGTCTTTCATACCCGCTGCCCTCAGGCCGTCGCTGGTCTGTGCGATCAGGCAACACCCCCCTTGCTTTATTTGGAACACGGCCACCAAGTTGCTTGCGCAGCACTGCAAAGACCTATCGAGGGAAAGGGCAAGGCATGAGCGCGGACAACTTGATTTCAATCCGCGACCTGTCAGTGCATTTCCCGCTCAGCAAGGGCTTGCTCGGCGAAAAGGCGACAGTTCGGGCAGTCGACGGCGTGTTCCTAGACATCCCACGCGGCAGTTTCGTTGGGCTAGTTGGTGAAAGTGGATCGGGAAAGACCACCTTAGGACGCGCTATTCTGAGAGCCGCACCGATTACAAGGGGCCGCATCACCTATCGGGATGGCGACGTGGATTACGATGTCGGTTCACTAAAAAGGGCGGCACTGAAGGACTACCGTCAACGCGCTCAGCTCATTTTTCAGGATCCGTACGCGGCGCTCAGTCCGCGCATGACAGTGCGTGACATCATCGCCGAGCCGCTAGAGATTATGAAGCTCACCCAAACGCGCGCAGAGACAGATCAACGTGTACGCGAAATTGCCATCAAATGTCGTTTAAATTTAGAACATTTGCGTCGATTTCCGCATGCTTTTTCCGGCGGTCAGCGCCAGCGGATTTCAATAGCCCGCGCACTAGTTTGTAACCCTCGGTTCTTAATCGCCGATGAAGCCGTTGCCGCCTTGGATGTTTCGATCCAAGCCGATATTCTCAATTTGCTGAAATCGCTACAGCGTGAACTAAGCATCACGCTGCTGTTTATCAGCCATGATTTGAGCGTGGTTGCCCATACATGCGATGTGGTTGCGGTACTCTATCTGGGAGCGATTGTCGAGTTGGCACCAGCTCGTGACCTGTTCTCCCGCCCTCGCCATCCCTATACACAGGCGCTTTTATCGGCTATCCCGTCTTTAAATCCAGACGACCGTGGCGATCAGCAGCGGTTAAGTGGCGAAATCCCATCATCATTAGATGTGCCGGGTGGCTGTCGTTTTCACACCCGCTGTCCGATAGCCCGCAAACAATGCGAAAAGATAGAACCCGTTTGGCGGGAATACGGCCAGGGCCATTTTGCCGCCTGCCACTTTATCGATCCAAACTGACTCACCAACTTTCGCGTCATCGTCGATATGATGGGGGTGGCAGTCCGGTTTTGTGAATGTCACGTGCGCCGGGATTGGCTTGCCTGCCAATACACCTTGTTCTTGGTCGAGATAAACGCCAACAAACGTGTTCTTAATCCAAGGCCTGTCTCCACGCAAGCGACGTTGAAGAGTGACTTCGCAGTCGTAAACAGACGTCCCACTGAACTGCCGGCACGCTCTTTTTTTGACTAGGTTTTCAAGTAACTGGGCTGCCTAGGTGCGAACATACCTAGACAAAGGCTTATCGCCAGTCACCTCGGTCAAACACCTGCATGCATATGCTGCGGCTCGATAGAAAGTCTCGGCTTTGCCCTGGCCCTTCAATCGGAGATACCAGTCCGTAGCTTCTGAGAACCGCAGCGCCCAGGAACCGGCTAGTTCGTCATTGGGCACATAGAGCAGTTGAGCACCAGGAATTGAAGCATCGCACAGCCGCAAATGCTGCCAGTAGCCCCCAAGCTGGGCCATCATGGCTGTTAAAGATTGCCGCAACTCACGCACTAACTTGGTCTGCAGCGAGAAGTTGATGCGCCGCGATTTGCTATGCCTTGCGACGTCAAGTGGTACACGCCGATTGAAGCAAAAACATCGCATTTGATATACGCGTGATCAACACGCGCAGCAGTAGCGCTTTGGTTTACGGCCACAGTCACAACTCTTGCCACCAAGACCTAACAAAGTGTCGCAATTACAGTGGACTAAGAAGGTGGCTAATGTCGAGCGCGTGCGCTCGTCGCCTAATTGAAGCGCCGTGTCAAACGTGTCGTATGTATGTTAGAGGCTCATAGTCTTTACGCGATGAATCCGCAGCCACGATCGTACAATATTTCATGCCTCACCCGGGCGAGGCCACGCCTGCAATATTATTAAATGAGGGACTGCATCAGATTGGGTGCAGCACGTGTCAACCATTGCTAGTTCGGGTGATTGATGAGCGCGGCATTGGAGCAACGAGAACCACCGCTAATTACGCCGAATGTGCCAAGCCGCCATTCAAACAAATCTGGGCCTAGGAGGTCGTCGCCATCACGGGCGCGCCAATGGCATTGGGGTCGAGATCGTAGACCGTAGCGCGCAGATAGTCGAGGATGGCCTGCCGGTCGCCGATTGCGGTCAGCGAGGCCGGGTCGATTGGGGCGCCAATATGCGATACCACCTCGGTACCCATTTGCTTCAGCACCTCGCGCATCAGCACCGCCTCGCGGATGCTGGTGCTGAACTTCGATACGAAGTGAAAAAGCCAGCTGTTCTGACCTTCAAAGAAAATCGGCACGACCGTCGCTTTGGAATTGGCGATAAGACGCCCAGCGAACAGTTTCCAAGGAGAATCCGTCGCCTCGCCGAAGATTTTTTCGGCGGTCGACACCCGGCCGGCGGGGAAAATAATGATCGCACCACCCTTGTCCAAGTGCTGCATCGCTACCCGCTTGGATTCGACATTGGCCCTTAGCGCGCTGTTGTCGCCATCGAACAGGACTGGGATCAAATAGGGGCGCAGGGGCTCGGCGCGGCCAAGCACCGAGTGGGCGAGGATTTTGATATCCGGGCGCACCCGCGAGAGGATATAGCCAATGGCGATACCATCTAGCACCCCGAATGGGTGATTGGCGACCACGACCAACGGTCCGTCTTTTGGCAGAGCCTCCAATTGGGCGCGGTCGAAATTGATTTCTACATTGAGATAATTGACCGCCGATTCCCAAAAATTGTCATCTTCGGTGCGGCTGCGTTTGTAATCGTCGTAGAGACGCTGCAGTTTGGGCTGTCCAGTCATCAACTCAACTACACGTATCAAAACGCGCCGCCAGGCCGGGTCAGCTGGGTTTATGTAGGACACCTCAGGAATTTTCCTCATAGAAAGACACTTTCTAACGTAGCGATACTGCCAAGCGAGGCATCTAACTAAAAACATTATCGCGCTTTGGTGACATTTTGATGACGCGGTGCGGTATTGCCCTGCGCCCTTAACCGGATCCAGCTGTTGCGTTAGGCAGAGCGGCATATGGGCCTCAATTAAGGGAGCATCAAAATGTCCAAGAGGCTTTTCTCAGGCGAATAGATCATCAACCATCTCTGCGATGCCGACGTGCCGTTGGCCTGGGTCCGTTGGCGGGAGTACTTACATTGACAATCCATACGACCGACCTTCTCGCCAAGCAATTTTCCGAGGCTGTGCAGGCGATCGACCCTCGTCCCGTCGAGGGCATTCGCTCTACCAGCGCGTCCCGACTACAAAAGATTTTCTATTCAGTTATTCCGCAGTTGCTGCCTCTTTGGATTTCGCTGTCACTTTATTGGTTCGAATCCAACGTTCGTTCAGCGACTGTACTCGGCATCGAAGGTGCGGGTGGCATTGAGATGTCGCTGACGGAGGCCTTGCCGGGCATTGACCGCGCGTCGGGTGTGTCCATCCAGCCAATTATCCGCATCCAGCACCTGGTCTTGGCAATCGTGGTGGCCTTTTCCTAAATCACCTCGATCTTCCTTGCAGCGCCACGAATTCGCCGCCAGTGCCATCAAACTGTCAAGAAACGGTGGTAGCTCTCTGATTACCTTAATGGGGGAGCCACTTCATGCTTATCGCTCAAATTACTGATCTGCACGTGCGGCCGAAAGGCAAATTAGCCTATGGCATCGTTGACACCGAAGCGCATCTGCGGCGCATGATCGCCAGCATCAATAGCCTCGACCCCGCGCCCGATCTGGTGCTCGCGACGGGCGATTTGACCGATTTTGGCCTGCCCGAGGAAAACGCTCATCTCGCTGAATTGCTGGCCACGATCAATGCCCCGGTGCGCCCGGTGATGGGTAACCATGATATTCGCGAGAATTTTCAAGCCGTCTTTGGTGGCCGCGACGGTGTGCCAAAAACCGGTTTCGTTAATTATACGGTTGATCTGGACCCGGTGCGCGTCGTCATTCTGGATTCAGTCCGCGTCGGCAGCCACGAGGGTTTGCTCGACGCCGAACGCCTGACCTGGCTCGACCAAACCCTGGCTGCACGGCCCGCCGCACCGACCATCCTGGCCCTGCACCATCCACCGGTGTCGACTCGCCTCAATGCTCATTTCGATTTTCCCGGTGCAGAGGAATTAGGCGCGGTGATCGCTAAACACAGCCAGGTCCGCCGCGTCATTTGCGGGCATAACCACGAAGTCGTCCATGTGCCATGGCAGGGCAGTTTGGTGACCGTCGCGCCAAGCGTCGCCCATCAGCACAAGTTCGACGCGCTCAAACCGGACCCACGTTTCCTAATTTACATGTCTACACCAGGTTTCATGCTTTATCACTGGCGTCGGGACCTAGGTGCCGCGGGAGATTTCGTCGCATTCTGGGTGCCAGTCGGCGCCTTCGACGGTCCATACGAAGTGACCTGGGCGCGCGATGCGCCAGACGCCTCTGCGGCGCACCTCGTCGGCGACGGACCAGGCTGACACCTCGGTAAGTGCGTGGACTTAAGCGGCAGGTGAAGTAGCGCAGCCTACCCGGGTCATAGGCAAGGCGCAAACCCGCACAAAACAGCCGCCGTATGCATGGCCGAGTGCCGAATGCCAGTGAGTGAGATATCGCAATACCTCGGCCACACAAATACAAAGATTACTGTGTCGGTTTAGGCACGATATAGCCCTGACTTTTTGCGCCATGCTGCGGCAGCCCTAAATGTGTGAAGGGATCGAGTGTGACAATAATATCACGATCACTTGTGCTGCGGTACAAGTCGCATTTTCTTCAAAACCAGCTAAGTCATTGATTTATTGATCGGAACGGCGTGATTCGAACACGCGACCCCTCCACCCCCAGTAATGACAGGCATACGGAAACTATTGGAAAATAACGGACTTTAGTAGAAGGCAGCGCCTTCTAGTGAACAGACAACCCCTTCACTCAGTATAGTGAAGGGGTTTCTACATCTCTCGCTGACCCAATCCCTTCACTTTTTAGACAAGACGAGCGAAAAGCTATATCCCAAGGTAGACAGCGATGACGCCTATTACACCCGTCAGTGTCATCTTCAAAAGCGTGATTACGCTTTCATCTGGCGGTCTGTGTTCGCGCAGAGCGATGTAATAATCACCAACAATGATGACGGTCAGCAGCAGGAAAACACCAAAGATCATGGCGATGACCATGAACTCTTTTGCGTGCTTCATGCCGCATCCTCCATGTCCGATAAAAACAATGCTCTCTCGGCCTCTCTGCGTCTGACCAACCCCTCCAAGCGGCGTCCAGCGACGTCAGCAACGAGGTCTGACGCCACAACTAAAAATGCATTTTCTAAAGCTTGGATTGGTCTGTCACACAAATTTGGTCATACGAATGTGACAGGCCATGATGACTTCCGACTATCCATAGATAGCAATAACTTAGGCATCATATAATAGCATCGCTGCCGTCATATCATATATCACACACCCTTAGGGGTGTGATATGCTGTGACGAGCTGCGGGCTGCGCTGGATACTGAGCTCGAAGTCATGGCTGTGCCAGGTACCAATATCGGGCGGATTAAGGTCACAAAGCAACGCGACATGGAGCTGGCTGCGCAAATGGGCTTTGAGCTGCGCACCGTTGTCATCCATGAAACGGCCAGCGGTGATCAGATCACAAGCTGCGTGGTTGACCCAAAAGATGTCAAGCCAAACACGACTAAGAAAAGCAGTTTAGTGCGAGCTTTAGAAAAGATCATTTTCAACAAATTTAACTCAGCGACACGACCTGCGGCACGGCCTGGCCGGATCGAAGTCAATGGCACAATGATTAACGTAATTGATGCCATCGACAGTGAAATTATCCGCGATAGCTTTCAGTCGTTACCGGAAAATGATGGCGTCCCAACCTCTACTTTACGCTCTCGTTACCAAAGAGCGTTGCATGAGGTTTGCCGAGAGGGGGACGTCATTTATGGGTCTGAAAAGATTGGACTTTTACGAGATTCCAGTGAACGCAGAGCATAATCCAAGCGCGTCCCAGCCGTCCCACCCCCTTAAAGGGGTGGACGTGTGGGACGTTGAAGGATGCTTAGGTAAAAATTGATGGCTAAAGATAAAAAAACGACTCCCAAAACAGATGATGAAAGCCGGCTTATGGCTCAAGACATTGGCCAGGTCGATACCTTTGTCAGAGCGTTAGAACAGACCTACGGTTATGGACGCTTACTGGCTGTGTGTCCTGACTTAGACCTGGCTGCGAAAATGAGGCGGCAGATTGATAAGTTCAATCAGGCGATACTGAAAGCAGACTGGGATGGCGTCCGCGTCCATGGTCAAGCCACCATCAAAGGCTACCAGGCATTAGAACGCGCCTACCTGGCTGCAGGGTTCAAGCCGATAGACCAGCGCGCTGTGATCGAGGCGGTGATGCCGAACGGCGCCGTGTTGCAAATCGTTGCCGAGGGGGCGTGTCACGGAGTGATCGAGGGTGACGAGCGCGAGGTTATTGCGATCGGCGCCGAGGCTATCGGGGAGCTGTTTCATGAGCGGGTCAAGGACACCATGAAAACGGCAGCCAAGTTCTTCCCTGGCTCTCGTATTGAGACGATCAGGAATAAGGACTGGGCTGATGACGAACTGCCTTTTTAACAGGAGGTCACATGGCAACGGAACGCGGTACTAAGGAACGGTGGCAGCATGACAAGCCGCAAGTGCGATCAATCGAAATGGGAACCGGCAAGGCAACAACCGAGGTCATCGCTGTTCATAATCCGCATGTCATAGATATGCTGGCTGATGCTGGCGTCCTGACACAACAGCAGGCCGACGCAGCCTTGTGGCTTGCTGAGTTACGGCAGGCTGCTGCCATGGATGGCAGGGTGGTCAGCTCATATAACCCGCTCGGCGCTGGTGGCGAGCAGAGCGACGAGCAAGCCGAAAGGCAGGCAAGATTCAATATTGCCGTTAAGCGCGCGGAAAGGGGTGCTACTGCGGTTCTACTTCTTCTGGAGGGGTATTTACAGCCCAAACGACCTTGATGCGCTTCAGCATGGCTTAAACGGCGTTTTACAATATATAGCGGGGAAGTGAGCCTATCATTAGGAAGTGGGGCAAACCTCAGGGTCCTGTAAACCCCTAGCCTTTTTTCATTCCTGATTGCGAATCGCTGTAAACCTTAAATTTTTCAAAAAACCATAAACGCGTGGGCGCGCTACATACAAATACGCGACTCGCAGCGACCACGGCTGGGGTGGTGCCGCTACCCC
>QCEM01000026.1 GCA_003280605.1 SAR116 cluster bacterium AG-355-O21
TATCGCCAAAAAATTGCCGGAAAAATGGGTCTGCCATCAATGATGGACGGCGGCGCTGGGCAACAACTGTTTTGGTGTAGATGTTGACCACGGCGGGTCCAACCTGTTTCACCAAAGGCGCAAAGCTAAGGGTAATTTCTGCCTGCGAGCTTGGCGGGCGTTGTTCCGCCGCCAGGGTGCTTGGCCCCAGGATCAAGCCAAGGGCAAGCCAGCTAAGGGCACGGCCAAGCGCTATATATCGCGTCATCATTTGCATTTTGGTACTGTCGGCGATTGCCGGTCTCTCTTCAAGGGAACGATTAAATTTACCCCAAAAAAGCAAAAAGCCCCGGATCATGTCCGGGGCTATTAAGGTGTTTCAGCGACGCTTAAATCGCGGCCGGCATGGCTGTTTGATATTCTTCCTCTTGACCGGCAACAGGACCGGAATCCAAACCGCGTGCATCTTCGTCACGGTCGACCAATTCAATCACCGCCATGGGCGCACTGTCGCCATAACGGAAGCCGGCTTTCAACACCCGGGTATAGCCACCCGGACGTTCACGATAACGATCCGCTAAAACATCAAATAGTTTTTTGGTCATGCCGTCGTCACGCAGTTTTGCAAAAACCAATCGACGGGCGTGCAGATCGCCGCGTTTACCCAGGGTGATCAGCTTTTCAACCACCGGCCGCAGTTCTTTGGCTTTTGGCAATGTGGTGATGATTTGCTCGTGCTTAATCAACGCCGCAGCCATGTTTTTAAACATCGCTTTGCGATGGCTGGCCGTGCGATTAAGTTTCCGGCCACTCTTGCGATGGCGCATATCTCTACTCCTGGTCCCTGCCCGTTATGGGCGTCATCAATATGGTTCTTCGAGGCGTTTCGCCAAATCCTCGATATTCTCAGGCGGCCAATTGCTTATTTCCATGCCCAGGGCTAAGCCCATGGTGGACAGCACTTCTTTGATCTCGTTGAGGCTTTTACGCCCGAAGTTTGGTGTCCGCAACATTTCTGATTCAGTTTTCTGCACCAGATCGCCGATATAAACGATGTTGTCATTTTTCAGGCAGTTTGCGGAACGCACAGACAATTCCAATTCATCGACTTTGCGCAGCAGGTTTTTATTGAACGGCAGCTCATGCTTTTCTTCAGGTTCGGCATCTGTCTGCGGCTCTTCAAAATTGATGAACAACTGCAGTTGGTCTTGCAGAATCCGCGCCGCATAAGCAATCGCATCCTCTGGGGTCAGCGAACCGTCCGTTTCCAGGCTAATCGACAATTTGTCATAGTCTGTGACCTGACCCACCCGGCTGTTATCAACCTTGTAGGTGACTTGCCGCACCGGGCTAAAGATGGCGTCGACAGGAATTAGGCCAATCGGTGCATCTTCGGCGCGATTAGCACTGCCGGCCACATAGCCTTTGCCGTTTTCAACCGTGAGTTCCATCGAAATGGTCGCGCCATGGTCTAACGAGCAGATCACGTGATCAGGGTTCATAATCTCGATGTCTGGGCCGGTTTCGATCATCCCGGCCGTGACTTCGCCTGGGCCGTCTGCGGTCAGGCGCATACGTTTTGGGCCTTCGGCATGCATCCGCAAGGCAACCGCCTTCACGTTCAAGACAATATCGGTCACATCTTCCCGAACACCGGGAAATGATGAGAATTCGTGGAGAACGCCATCGATTTGGATTGCCGTTACGGCAGCGCCCTGCAATGACGACAGCAGGATACGCCGTAGCGCATTACCGAGCGTTAAGCCAAAACCACGTTCCAGCGGCTCTGCAACAACCGTTGCCCGATTGGTGTTTTCTTGCCCGCTCTGGATGTCCAGCTTGTTCGGCTTAATGAGTGATTGCCAGTTTTTTTGAATCACGGATGCGGCCCTTCTGGTGTGACCCGAAATGGATCAGGTGTCTATATCAACGATTTCAAGCGTCAGATTTCTATGAAATCTGAGCCCCTCCTAATTTTAGACCCGCCGACGCTTACGGGGCCGGCAACCATTATGTGGAATCGGCGTCACATCACGGATGGATGTCACGTTGAACCCAACTGATTGCAGCGCACGCAGGGCAGACTCACGTCCCGAACCCGGTCCTGAAACCTCAATCTCAAGCGTCTTCATGCCGTGCTCTTGGGCTTTCTTGCCCGCATCTTCAGCAGCAACCTGGGCGGCATAAGGAGTCGACTTTCGGGACCCCTTGAAGCCCATTGCACCGGCCGTTGACCACGAAATCGCATTGCCTTGGGCATCGGTGATGGTGATCATGGTGTTGTTAAAGGTCGCGTTGACATGCGCCACACCGGAAGTGATGTTCTTTTTCTCGCGGCGACGAACGCGCCCGGTCGGTTGCTTGGCCATGGTTTCTGTCTCTCTTCAATCCTGGACCCGGAGGACCCTGTTACGCAAAAACGCTGTCGTAAAATTATTTCTTCTTGCCGGCGATCGGCCGTGCGGGGCCTTTGCGGGTCCGCGCATTGGTGTGGGTTCGCTGACCGCGGACCGGTAAACCTTTCCGATGCCGCAGACCGCGCAAACACCCAAGATCCATCAGGCGTTTAATGTTCATTGCGGTTTGCCGGCGCAGGTCGCCTTCAACAACAAAATCGCGGTCAATGAAATCACGCACCCGCCCAACTTCGTCCTCAGTCATCTCGTTGACTCGGCGCTCAAACGGAATGCCAATCTCACTACAGATCCGGGTTGCCGAGGTCCGGCCAATCCCATGAATATAGGTTAAGGCGATTTCAACGCGCTTTTGCGTTGGAATATTTACGCCTGCAATGCGTGCCACGTCCCTTACTCCTCACATAGGGCTAAATCAGCCCCCATACGACAACCACCAGCTGTGCCTATCGTCATTTCCAACAAGGTATGTGGTGTCGCTCGATGCTGCTTTCCGAGGCACGGGATTATATTGCCCGCCGCCGACAAGTCAACAACCGTGTCACCACCTACCATTAACGTCGTCCACCTACCAGCGTGCCGATCTCGGCCGACACTTGATCGATTGCTGCCATCCCATCAACTGCTTTCAAAGCCCCTTTAGACTCATAAAACGGCAAAATGGGTGCCGTCTGCTGCCGGTAGACCGACAACCGATGCCGAACTGTCTCTTCATTGTCGTCGCTTCGATCGTTACCGGTTTCCTTGGCCCGGGTCTTGATCCGGTCAACCAGAATCTCTTCGTCCACCCGCAGTTCAATGACGTGATCAATGGTCAAACCTTTATGGTTCAACATCGAATCCAAGGCCTCTGCCTGACCGACCGTCCGCGGAAAACCATCCAGGATGAAGCCGTTCACACAATCAGCTTGGCCGATCCGATCCTCGATCAGTGCAACCATAATCTCGTCAGGCACAAGATTGCCCGCATCCATGATTTCTTTGACGCGGAGGCCGAGCTCGGTTCCGGCGGCAACAGCTTCCCGCAGCATATCACCCGTCGACAGCTGGACGATGCCAAAAGCCGACACTAAGCGCTTCGCCTGGGTGCCTTTGCCAGCGCCAGGAGGGCCCAACAGGATTACGTTCATCCGCGTTTACCCCGTAGTTTAGATTTCTTAACCAGGCCCTCGTACTGATGGGCCAGTAAATGTGATTGAACCTGCGCCACCGTATCCATGGTCACCGTCACCACAATCAGCAGACTGGTTCCTCCAAAATAGAACGGCACAGAATATTGACTGATTAAAATTTCCGGGAGGATACAGACCGCTGCGAGATAGGCCGCCCCTGCAACCGTTAACCGGGTCAGCACATAATCCAGATAATCGGCGGTATTCTTACCAGGGCGGATGCCGGGAATGAAGCCACCATATTTGCGCAAGTTTTCGGCTGTTTCGACCGGATTAAAGACAATTGCTGTGTAGAAGAAGGCAAAGAAAACGATCATCCCAATGTAGATCGCCATATACAGCGGTTGCCCCCGGCCCAGCATGGCAGCAGCCGTGCCCAGCCATTCCGGCCCTGAACCACCGGCAGCCGAAAATCCTGCCAAGGTCGCCGGCATCAACAGAATGGAGCTGGCGAAAATTGGCGGAATAACACCGGCAACGTTCAGCTTTAACGGCAGATGTGAGCTATCGCCGCCGAACATTTGGTTGCCCATTTGGCGTTTTGGATACTGGATCAAGATGCGGCGCTGCGAGCGCTCAACAAAGACGATGAAACCAATGACGATGACCGACATGACCAGCAGGAAGACGATCAAAATCGCTGATAAAGCGCCGGTCCGGCCGAGTTCAAGAGTCCCGGCCAAAGCGGACGGCAAATTCGCCACGATACCGGCAAAGATGATCAGTGAGATACCGTTACCGACGCCGCGTGCGGTGATCTGCTCACCCAGCCACATCAAGAAAATCGTGCCGCCGACAAGTGTGATCACCGCTGTCATGCGGAAGAACATGCCGGGATCAATCACCGGCGAGCCCTGGGAGGTGGAGAAATTCTCCAAACCAACAGCAATCCCATAGGCTTGCACTGCCGCTAAGATAACCGTCAGATAGCGAGTGTATTGGTTGATTTTTTTACGGCCAACCTCACCCTCTTTTTTGAGCGCCTCAAGATTGGGAGAGACTGCAGTCATTAACTGCATGATAATGGCGGCGGAAATATACGGCATAATGTTGAGGGCAAAAATCGTCATTCGCCCCAGCGCACCGCCGGCGAACATATCAAACATACCCAAGATGCCGCCTTGGGTTTGCTGGAAGACTTCGGCCAAGACGGCGGAATCAATCCCCGGCAACGGAATATAGGTGCCAAGGCGATAAACCACCAAAGCCGCCAGCGTGAAAACGATCCGCCGTTTCAGCTCTGATGCTTTGGAAAACGCCCCAAGGTTCATCCCCTGCGCCATGCGTTCCGCACTTGAAGCCATGACCTAGTCTTACCCTTCCGCTGCTGCAGGTGCCGCAGCTCGGGTAACGGTTACCGAACCACCGGCTTTTTCAACGGCCTCAACGGCCGCTTTGCTGGCGCCGGCAACGTGGATCTGAACTTTCGCCGTCAGCGCGCCTTTGGCCAACAAACGAATACCATCACGGCCACGCTTACCAAGGCCGATGGCCCGCAAAGCCTCGGTATCGATCGGCTTTTTACCATCTAACTGTTTGGCATCAATGGCCTTTTGCACATCGCCAATATTGACAACCGCAAACAGCTTACGAAAAATATTCGTGAAGCCACGTTTCGGCAGCCGCCGATTGATTGGCATTTGCCCGCCTTCGAAGCCATTGATGGCCACGCCCGAGCGAGATTTTTGGCCCTTTTGGCCGTGGGTTGAGGTCTTACCCATGCCAGAACCGCTGCCGCGGCCCACGCGCTTGCGCACTTTGCGGGCACCCGGGTTATCGCGAAGGTCATTAAGTTGCATGTCACGCGCTCCAGCTCAAACGGCCTCAGGCCGCCATATCAAAGGTTATTTCGAGGTCTCTTCGACCCGCACCAAATGATGCACTTTGTTGATCATCCCACGCACCGAGGGTGTATCTTCCAATGTGCGGGTGCGATGCATCTTATTCAAGCCCAGACCAACCAAGGTTTGACGCTGATATTGCTTGCGCCCAATTGGACTGCCGATCTGGGTAACGGTTACCGTCTGGGTTTTCTTGGTAGCCATGGTTTCTTCCCTTCTCGCCCTTAGCTGGCAGCTGCAGCAGGTTCGTCACTGCGCTCAAACAGGTCAGCAACTTTTTTGCCGCGTTTACCAGCAATCGAGCGTGGCGAGTTCATGTTCTGCAGGCCTTCGAAAGTTGCCTTGATCATATTATGCGGGTTTGATGTGCCCATCGATTTGGCAACGACATCCTGCACCCCGAGGGCTTCAAAAATCGCCCGCATTGGGCCACCTGCGATGATACCGGTACCGGATGGTGCCGCCCGCAGCAGGACCCGACCGGCACCAAAGCGGCCACGACCGTCATGGTGCAAGGTCCGACCTTCCCGTAAAGGAACCCGGATCATGTTGCGTTTTGCCGATTCAGTAGCCTTGCGGATCGCCTCAGGCACTTCCCGTGCCTTCCCCGAGCCATGGCCAACACGGCCGCGGCCGTCACCAACCACAACAACCGCTGCAAAACCAAAACGCCGGCCGCCCTTGACCACTTTGGCAACACGGTTAATGCCAACTAATTTCTCAATCAGTTCCGGCTCTTCGCGCTGGCTCCGGTCTTGTCTTTCGCCACGTGCCATAAATCAAACCCCTTGGATCAAAACTGCAGGCCGCCCTCACGGGCGCCGTCGGCCAGGGCCTTCACCCGACCATGATAAAGATAAGCACCGCGATCAAAGAGAACGGCTTCGATCCCCTTGGCCTTCGCGCGCTCGGCAATAAGCTTACCGACAGCCGACGCAGCATCCTTGCCGGCACCGCTTTTCAGCTCATCACGCATGCTCTTTTCCAGTGTCGATGCAGCAGCCAAGGTAACGCCTTGGTTATCATCAATCACTTGCGCATAGATATGCCGCCCGGAACGGTGAACCGACAGCCGTGGCTGGCCGTTAGCGCGCTTTTTTAAAGCCCGCCGATTACGCAGCTTGCGCCGCTCAAATAGTTCTTGTGTGCTCAACATCGCTCAGGCCCCTACTTCTTCTTGCCTTCCTTACGAAGGATTTGTTCGTTGGCATAACGAACGCCTTTACCCTTGAAGGGCTCAGGTGGACGATAAGCGCGGATTTCGGACGCCATTTGGCCGATTTTTTGTTTATCGGAACCGGAAATAGCAATCGCGGTCGGACGCTCACATTTGACTGTGATTTCCTTTGGGATCGGATAATGCACCGGATGGCTGAAGCCAAGCGCCAAAACCAGGTTCTGACCCTCAACGGCGGCCCGGTAACCAACCCCACTGATTTCCAAATTTACGGTGAAGCCTTCGCTGACACCGGTCACGGCATTGGCAATCTGACTGCGCGTGGTGCCCCACATCGAGCGCGCTTTTTTACCTGCGTCCCGCGGCGTGACAGTTACCATACCGTCGGCGATATCGACCGCGACTTCCGGCAATAACGCCACCTGTAACTCGCCAAGCTTACCCTTGGCGGTCACCATGTCGTTGGCAACCTCAACCGACACCCCATCAGGGATTGCCACTGGATATTTACCAATTCGTGACATCAGCCAACTCCATCAAAATACGTGGCAAAGGACTTCGCCGCCAATATTGGCCGCGCGTGCTTCAACATCTGACATGACACCACGTGGGGTCGACAGGATGGCAATACCTAAACCGTTATAGACACGTTTAAGATCGCTGATCCCTGAGTAGACCCGCCGTCCTGGCGTCGACACTCGTTTGATTTCACGAATCACAGGCTCACCATCAAAATACTTCAGCTCAATGGTCAGTTCCATCATACCGCTACTGAAATCGGTACGGCTATAGCCACGGATGTACCCTTCGCGCTGAAGCACATCGAGCACATTACTGCGCAACTTCGACGCTGGGCTGTTCACCGTATTATGACCTGCAGTCTGGCCATTACGGATCCGTGTCAACATGTCCCCAAGAGGATCGCTCATGGTCATTTTATGTTCTCCCCTTTACCAGCTCGACTTGACCAGGCCCGGAATTTGGCCGGTCGAACCAAGCTCGCGCAAAGCAATCCGCGACATTTTAAACTTGCGGTAATAGGCGCGTGGACGGCCGGTTACTTCGCAGCGATTACGAATTCTAATTTTAGCGCCGTTACGTGGCATCTCGGCCAGTTTCAAGCGTGCATTAAAACGCTCTTCCATTGGCAGGTCCCGGTTATCGGCAATCTCTTTCAAGCGGGTCCGTTTTGCCGCATGGGCGTCAACTAAACGCCGGCGGTTCTTGTCTTTCTGAATCGCGCTTTTCTTGGCCATTCTCGAATACTCCTGGCGATCACTTGACGAAGGGAAAATTGAAGCCACGCAACAATTCACGCGCTTCGTCATCGGTTTTCGCCGTCGTTACGACGATAATATCTAAACCGCGAATGGTATCGACCTTGTCATAGTCGATTTCCGGAAACACGATTTGTTCCTTGAGGCCCATGGCGTAGTTACCACGGCCATCAAAACTGCGCCCATTCAAGCCCCGGAAATCTCGCACCCGCGGCAGGGCAATGGTGACCAAGCGGTCAATGAATTCAAACATCTTGTCACGCCGCAACGTGACCTTAGCGCCAATCGGCATGCCCTCACGAAGCTTAAAACCGGCGATTGATTTCTTCGCCAATGTCACCACCGGCTTTTGCCCTGTAATCCGGGTCAAATCATCGACGGCAGCTTGGATCTTTTTGGAATCCTGAACCGCTTCGCCGACGCCCATGTTCAAGACGACTTTTTCAAGCCGCGGCACCTGCATCACGTTGGCGTAACCAAACTTCTCCAGCATTGCCGGTTTGATGGTTGACTTATACTGCTCTTGAAGACGTGTCATTTCACTTCAATCCCTGATCGGCACTTAGGCATCAATCACTTCGCCGGAGCCTTTGGCGAAGCGAACCTTGCGGCCATCATCCAGTTGGCGGTAACCAACCCGTGTCGGTTTATCGGTCTTCGGGTCCACATGGGCGACATTCGAGATATGCAATGATGCTTCTTTCTCGACAATGCCGCCTTGGCTCCCCTGCGTTGGCTTGGTGTGGCGTTTAACCAAATTCACCCCTTGGACAAGCACCCGGTTCTTTTCCCGCAAAACACTTGTCACTTCGCCAGATTTACCTTTATCGCGACCGGTGGTGACAACCACCTTGTCGCCTTTCTTAATTTTAAACTTCTGCGCCATTACAGCACCTCCGGTGCCAAAGACACGATTTTCATAAAGGACTTACCGCGCAACTCACGTGTCACTGGGCCGAAAATACGTGTGCCGATTGGCTCGTTTTGCTTGTTAATCAAAACTGCAGCATTGCTATCAAAGCGAATGGCCGTGCCGTCAACCCGCCGAATCTCTTTTGATGTCCGCACGATAACCGCACGATGAACATCACCTTTTTTCACCCGCCCACGTGGGATCGCCTCTTTCACCGAGACCACGATCACATCGCCCACAGCGGCGGTTTTCCGCTTAGAGCCACCAAGAACCTTGATGCACTGCACACGGCGGGCACCTGAATTGTCGGCGACTTCAAGATTGGTTTGCATCTGGATCATAAGATTACTCCTTCAGCGCCAAATCAAGTTGCGTCGGCGGATGCATCGGCACCCACAATGACTTCCCAAGTCTTACGCTTGGATATCGGCCGGCATTCTTGGATGCGCACAATGTCGCCTTCCTTGAAGGTATTGTCCGCGTCATGCGCCGCAAACTTCTTCGACCGGGTGATGAACTTCTTGTAAAGCGGGTGTTTCACACGTCGCTCCACGCGAACGATCACGGTCTTGTCGCTTTTGTCGCTGACAACAGTGCCTTGCATTATTCGCCGTGGCATTTCTACTCACTCCTCACTCGAACCCAACCGGCTCAGGCCGACGCCTGGGCCTGATCCTGTTCATGCAAAATCGTCTTAATCCGCGCGATCTCCCGGCGCACCGAGCGCGCCCGGGTGGTGTTTTCCAATTGGCCATTGGCCTTTTGAAAGCGCAGATTGAACTGCTCTTTCTTCAAGTCCAACAGGCTCTGTTTCAACTCATCCTGAGTTTTAGAGCGGACTTCTGTTGCTGCCTTATTGGCCATCTTACTTCCTCCGTCGCCAGCTGGTGCTATTCGTCACCAATGCGCGCGATAATCTTTGTCTCTAACGGCAATTTCGCCGCCGCCAAACGGAAGGCTTCACGGGCCAGGTCACCCGGCACACCATCAAGCTCAAACATCACCCGCCCCGGTTTCACCCGAGCGATCCAATATTCCGGCGCACCCTTACCTTTACCCATCCGAACTTCGGCAGGTTTGGTCGACACCGGCACATCAGGAAAAATCCGAATCCAGACACGGCCAGCCCGCCGAATATGGCGAGTAATCGCCCGCCGCGCGGCTTCGATTTGACGCGCTGTAATTCGGGCAGGGCTTGTTGCTTTCAAACCATAGGCACCGAAGTTCAGCACCGTCCCGCCTTTGGCGTTGCCGTGAATCCGGCCCTTATGGGCTTTCCGAAATTTTGTGCGCTTTGGACTAAGCATTACTTAAAACTCCCCTCCAGCCTGATCAGCGATTCTGACCAGATTGTTGGTCATTCAGGCGCTTATCCTGCGCCATTGGATCATGGGCCAGGACCTCGCCTTTAAACACCCACACCTTGACGCCGCAGCAGCCATAGGTGGTTTGCGCCGTTGATTCGCCGTAATCAATTTCGGCCCGCAGCGTATGCAACGGCACCCGGCCTTCGCGATACCATTCAACCCGCGCAATCTCAGCACCGCCCAGACGACCACCACAGTTGATCCGAATGCCTTCGGCACCTAAACGAATGGCCGACTGTACCGCCCGCTTCATGGTCCGCCGGAAGGCAACCCGACGCTCTAATTGCTGGGCAATGTTATCGGCCACCAACTTGGCATCAATCTCCGGCTTACGGATTTCGACAATATTCAAATGCACATCGACGCCGGTGCGCTTTGACAGCTCTTGGCGCAATTTCTCGATATCTTGGCCTTTTTTGCCGATCACCACCCCTGGACGGGCTGTATAGATTGTGATCCGGGCCCGCTTTGCCGGTCGTTCAATAACCACCCGGCTGACGCCTGCCTGCTTCAACTTGTCGAACAGGAATTTACGGATGCGAAGATCCTCATGCAGCAAATCGGCATAGTCGCGGCTTGCAAACCAGCGCGAATCCCAAGTCCGATTGATCCCGAGGCGTAGCCCGATGGGGTTTACTTTATGACCCATTATTCTTCCTCCTCGCGCTCACGCACGACAACTGTGAGATGCGCAAATGGCTTGCGAATCCGCCCCACCCGGCCACGTGCCCGCGGCCGAAAGCGTTTCATCACCATACTGCAGCCAACCGACGCTTCCTTGACGAACAACCGATCAATATCGAGTTGATGGTTGTTCTCCGCATTGGCGATTGCAGATTGCAACACTTTACGTACGTCGTCCGAAATCCGCTTCCGCGAAAAAGTTAGGGTTGCAAGTGCCTTATCAACCGCCAAACCGCGGATCATTTGGGCAACGACATTCAGCTTCTGCGGACTAACGCGGACGTTGTGTAAAACCGCTTTGGCTTCATTATCGTCCAATTGCCGCACCAGTGCATTCTTTCCCATGGCGTCCTCTTTCGTCCTCAGCGCCGGGCCTTTTTATCGGCGCCATGGCCGAAAAAAGTCCGGGTCGGCGAGAATTCGCCGAACTTATGACCGACCATGTCCTCGGTTACGAGCACAGGGACAAACTTGCGGCCGTTATGCACGCCGAAGGTCAAGCCGACAAATTGCGGCAGGACAGTCGACCGACGTGACCATGTTTTGATCACATCACTGCGACCGGAAGCGCGCGATATTTCTGCTTTTTTCAGCAGATAACCGTCCACAAACGGTCCTTTCCATACGGATCGAGCCACGACCCCGCTCCTTTCCTACTACTTACGCCGGCGCCGCACGATAAGGCGGTCGGTTTTCTTATTGCTGCGGGTACGTTTACCCTTTGTCGGTTTACCCCAAGGGGTCACCGGATGGCGACCGCCTGAAGTCCGGCCTTCACCACCACCATGTGGATGATCGACCGGGTTCATAACGACACCGCGAACATGCGGCCGGCGGCCCAACCAACGTGAGCGACCTGCCTTACCAATTTTAATATTCTGCTGATCCGGATTAGAAACCGAGCCAACAGTGGCCATGCATTCTTGACGGACCATCCGCACTTCACCGGACGTCAGGCGCAGCAGCGCATAGCCACCATCCCGGCCAACGAATTGCACATAGGTCCCAGCCGAGCGTGCCAATTGCCCGCCCTTACCTGCCTTCAGCTCAACATTATGGACGATGGTACCGACCGGGATGTTGCGCAACGGCAAGGCATTGCCAGGCTTAATGTCCGAACCTGGACCGGCGTAGAGTACATCGCCCGATTTTACCCGTTGCGGCGCCAAAATGTAGCTTTGCTCGCCGTCCTCATAGGTCACAAGGGCGATAAATGCCGACCGGTTAGGGTCATATTCCAAACGCTCGACAGTCGCTGCCATACCGAACTTCTGGCGTTTGAAATCAATCAAACGATAGCGACGCTTATGGCCGCCGCCGCGGTGCCACGCCGTGGTCCGTCCGGTATTGTTACGGCCGCCGGTTTTGGTCAAACCTTCGGTCAGCTTCTTGACTGGCTTGCCCTTCCATAATTCCGAACGGTCAACGATAACCAAGTTACGTTGGGACGGCGTGGTCGGGTTAAAATGTTTCAGAGCCATGTTCTTAGACCCCCGTCGCAATATCGATGTTATGACCTTCCGCGAGCGTCACAATTGCTTTTTTCATGTCCGAGCGCTTGCCGAGTTTGCCGCGAAAACGCTTCAATTTGCCTTTTTGGACCAGCGTGTTAACGGCCGTCACTTTGACATCGAACAGCTTTTCAATCGCAACTTTGATTTCTGGCTTAGTAGCGTCCAACGGCACCTGAAACGCAACTTTGCCATACTCACCAAGCAAGGTTGTTTTTTCGGTCACCAATGGGCTGCGAATGAGATCGTAAATCCGCTCCTGACTGATGGACACTTCTTTTGCATTACGTGGCCGCATACTCATTTTAAGCGCGCCTCCAATTTCTGGACGGCTTCGGTGGTCAAAACCAACGTTTCCCGTCGCAAGATGTCATAGACGTTGGCGCCTTGGCACGGCAGCACGTCGAACAATGGAATGTTACGGGCCGCCCGAGCGAACATATCGTCCACCTGCTCACCGCCGATCACCAAAACCGAACCCCAACCAAAGCTTTCTAAAGCTTTCTTCAAGTCTTTGGTCTTACCGGAAGCATCGACGGTGTCCAACACCACCAACTGCCCTGATGCTTGCTTCGCCGACAACGCCACTTTCAAACCTAAGCGACGGACTTTCTTCGGCAAATCATGGGCATGGCTGCGGACAACCGGGCCATGGGCCACGGCACCGCCGCGAAACTGGACCGAACGAAGTGAGCCTTGACGGGCTTTTCCGCTGCCCTTTTGGCGGAACGGCTTGGCACCAGTACCGCTGATTTCAGACACTGAGCGGGTTTTATGGGTCCCGGCACGACGCTTCGCCAACTGCCAGTTAACAACCCGTGCGAGCAGGTCACGGCGCGGCTCTAAGCCGAACACCGCATCATCAAGCTCGATGTTTCCGGCTTTTTTATTGCTGAGATTTTTGACATCCACTTTCATCGCGCTCAATCCTTCTGCTCGTCATCGCCAGCAGGCGCGCTGTCTTCCGCCACGTCCGTCGCCGCCGGCTCATCGGCCTCTACGGCAGCCGCTTTTTCGGCCACTGGCGTTGCTGCCCGCACGGCACCTGGATAAGGTGCCTCTGCCGGCCGCTCAGACTTGACACCGTCACGGACCAGCACCCAGCCGCCCTTGGAACCGGGAACAGAGCCACGTACCAAAATCAGGCCGCGCTTAGGATCGGTTGAGACAACGGTAAGATTTTGCGTCGTAACCTGTTCGGCGCCCATGTGGCCGGCCATCTTCTTACCCTTGAAGACCTTGCCCGGCTCTTGGCTGTGACCAGTCGACCCATGGCTTCGGTGCGACACCGACACCCCGTGAGAGGCGCGCAAGCCACCGAAGTTATGGCGCTTCATGGCACCGGCAAAACCCTTACCGATCGAGGTGCCAACCACATCGATGACCTGACCGGCAACGAAATGGTCAGTGGTCAATTCGGCACCGACATAAAGCAGGGCGTCGGCAGCGACACGAAATTCAGCCAACCGGCGTTTCGGCTCAACCTCTGCTTTCGCAAAGTGACCACGCATCGGTTGCGGAACATTTTTAACTTTAGCAGCACCAACCCCTAGCTGGACGGCGTTATAGCCATCCTTGTCCTCGGTACGAACAGCAACCACTTGGCAGTTGTCGACTTTTAAGACAGTGACAGGGATGTGACGGCCATCATCGGAAAACACCCGAGTCATGCCCATCTTCTGTGCGATCAATCCGGAACGCATTGGAGGATCTCCAAACCTTAAAGTTTAATCTCGACGTCAACACCCGAAGCCAAGTCGAGCTTCATCAAAGCATCAACTGTCTGCGGTGTTGGGTCGACGATATCAAGCAAGCGTTTATGGGTTCTCACCTCAAATTGCTCACGGCTTTTCTTATCAACGTGCGGCCCCCGCAGTACGGTGAACTTCTCAATCCGCGTTGGCAGCGGAATGGGGCCACGAACCTGCGCACCGGTACGTTTAGCGGTGCTCACAATCTCGCCGGTCGATTGATCTAAAATTCTGTGATCAAACGCTTTTAAGCGGATGCGAATGTTTTGACTGTCCATTTTCTTATAACCCCGAGGGCCCCCGTAACAGCGACGAAAAACCGCCGACCTAAGGGCCGGCGGCTAAACTCATTTACTCGATAATGCTGGCAACAACGCCGGCACCGACGGTGCGACCACCTTCACGAATAGCAAACCGCAGACCTTCGTCCATGGCGATCGGTGCAATCAGCTCGACTTTCATCGAGATGTTGTCACCCGGCATCACCATTTCGGTGCCGTCCGGCAATTCAACCATGCCTGTCACATCCGTCGTCCGGAAGTAGAACTGTGGCCGATAGTTGGAGAAGAACGGTGTGTGACGGCCGCCTTCTTCCTTGGTCAAAATATATGCCTCACAGGCAAACTTCGTATGCGGCGTGACCGAGCCGACATGCGCCAGAACCTGGCCACGCTCAACATCCTCACGGCCAACACCACGCAGCAGGCAGCCAACGTTATCGCCAGCTTCACCTTGATCCAGCAACTTGCGGAACATCTCAACACCGGTAACCGTCGTCTTGGTGGTCTCGCGGATGCCGATAATCTCAACTTCCTCACCAACCTTGACGATACCTTGCTCAACACGCCCGGTCACAACCGTGCCCCGACCCGAAATCGAGAAAACATCTTCAACCGGCATCAAAAATGGCCGATCCTTCGGACGCTCAGGTTGCGGAATATACTCATCAACCGCCGCCATCAGCTCAAGAACCGTGTCTCTGCCGATGCTTGCATCGCTGTCTTCGAGAACCGCCAAAGCCGAGCCTTTCACGATCGGGATATCGTCACCCGGGAAATCATAGCTCGACAACAGCTCGCGAACCTCAAGCTCAACAAGCTCCAAAAGCTCCTCATCGTCAACCTGATCAACCTTGTTCAGGTAAACAACCAGCGCCGGAACACCAACCTGGCGGGCCAACAAAATGTGCTCGCGGGTTTGTGGCATCGGCCCATCGGCCGCCGACACAACCAAAATCGCGCCATCCATCTGCGCCGCACCGGTGATCATGTTCTTCACATAATCGGCGTGGCCAGGGCAATCCACATGCGCGTAGTGACGGTTGCCCGTCTCATACTCAACATGCGCCGTCGAAATCGTGATCCCACGAGCTTTTTCTTCCGGCGCTTTGTCAATCGCGTCATAAGCCTGGAACTCAGCGCCGCCGGCTTCAGCCAAAACCTTCGTGATCGCCGCCGTCAAAGACGTCTTGCCATGGTCAACGTGACCAATCGTGCCGATGTTACAATGCGGCTTATTACGCTCAAACTTCTCTTTCGCCATCTCGACTCTTCCCTGTTGACCCAGCGCGCAGCCGTGCCGAACGGCCGCGTCACAATTCCACACATTACGCTAATTTCGCGCGAACCTCGTCGGCAACTGCCTGTGGCACCTGCGCATAGTGATCAAAATACATCGTGTATTGCGCCCGCCCCTGGCTCATCGAGCGCAGGTTATTGACGTAACCGAACATGTTTGCCAGCGGCACCATCGCATTCACGACCCGTGCATTGCCGCGAGAATCCATCCCGCTAACGTTGCCGCGGCGGCTATTCAAATCACCGATAATGTCACCCATGTAATCTTCCGGGGTCACAACCTCGACCCGCATCACCGGCTCCAACAAGCGAGGACCAGCTTTTTGCATGGCTTCCCTGAATGCCGCCCGGGCGGCAATTTCAAACGCCATGACACTGGAGTCAACATCATGGGATGCGCCGTCGGTCAATGTGACTTTGAAATCAATCACAGGGAAGCCTGCGATGATCCCGGTGCCCTGGGCGTCGATCAGGCCCTTTTCAACACCGGGGACGTATTCCCGCGGCACCGAGCCACCAACCACAGTATTCACAAAGGCGTAACCTTCGCCTGGCTCCTGCGGCTCAAAGGTCAGTTTGATACGCGCAAACTGTCCGGACCCACCGGTTTGTTTCTTATGGGTATAGTCGACGTCGGTCGGTTTCGAGATTGTTTCCCGATACGCCACCTGCGGGGCACCGACGTTGGCATCCACTTTGAACTCACGTTTCATCCGGTCGACGATGATTTCAAGATGCAGTTCGCCCATCCCTTTAATCACTGTCTGGCCGCTTTCTTCATCTGAAGATACACGGAACGACGGATCTTCGGCAGCCAAACGAGCCAGAGCAACACCGAGTTTTTCCTGGTCACTCTTGGTTTTCGGCTCAACCGCAACTTCGATAACCGGATCAGGGAATTCCATCCGCTCCAGGATCACCTGATCCTGCGGGGTGCACAACGTGTCGCCGGTGGTTGTCGACTTCAAACCAACTAAGGCAACAATATCGCCGGCATGTGCTTCCTTGATCTCTTCGCGGCTGTTCGAATGCATCAGCAGCATCCGGCCAATCCGCTCACGGTTGCCTTTAACGGTATTGATGACCGTCGCCCCTGATTCCAAAACCCCGGAATAAATGCGCGCGAAGGTCAAGGTGCCGACGAACGGATCGTTCATGACCTTGAACGCCAGCGCTGAAAACGGCGCTTCATCGGACGGTGCCCGTTCAACCTGTTCGTCACTATCAGGCAGCAAACCATTGGTCGCGCCGATATCGAGTGGTGACGGCATGTAATCAACAACCGCATCCAACAATGGCTGCACGCCTTTGTTTTTAAATGCCGAGCCACACAATACCGGCACAAAAGCACCGGAAAGCGTTCCGCGACGAATGCATTGCGTTAACAACGCACGGTCCGGCTCCTCACCTTCGAGATACGCCATCATCGCATCGTCGTCTTGCTCGACCGCCGTTTCCAGCAAGCGGCCACGATATTCCTCGGCTTGGTCTTTCAGATCATCGGGAATATCGACAACTTCGAATTTCGCACCCAAGCTTTCTTCAAGCCAACGCACGGCCTTCATCTCGATCAGATCGATGACACCGACAAATTCCGATTCTGAGCCGATCGGCAACTGAAGAACCAAGGGCGTCGAGCCAAGACGATCAACGATCATGTCCACGCAACGATAGAAATCGGCACCAATCCGGTCCATCTTATTGATGAAACACATCCGCGGCACATCGTATTTATCGGCTTGCCGCCAGACGGTTTCCGATTGCGGCTCAACACCGGCCACGGAATCGAAAACGGCGACCGCGCCATCAAGCACGCGCAATGACCGCTCAACTTCAATCGTAAAGTCAACGTGGCCTGGGGTGTCAATGATGTTGATGCGGTGATCGTTCCAGAAGGTGGTGGTTGCAGCGGAGGTAATGGTGATACCGCGCTCTTGCTCTTGCTCCATCCAATCCATGGTCGCATTGCCATCATGGACTTCGCCAATTTTGTAGGATTTACCCGTATAATAAAGAATGCGCTCGGTTGTTGTCGTCTTACCGGCGTCAATATGCGCCATAATCCCGATATTACGGTAGCGCTCTAATGGATATTCACGTGCCATGGGTCAGTCCATCCTATCCAAAATCACCAGCGATAATGCGAGAAGGCTTTGTTTGCTTCTGCCATGCGGTGCGTATCTTCACGTTTCTTCACAGCCGCGCCACGGTTGTTCGACGCATCAATCAACTCACCGGACAGGCGCTCGGTCATGGTGTTCTCGGAGCGTTTCCGGGAGCTATCGATCAACCACCGAATGGCCAGTGCTTGAGCGCGTGTGCTGCGGACCTCAACAGGCACCTGATAGGTCGCACCACCAACGCGCCGTGAGCGCACTTCAACCTGCGGCTTAATGTTATCTAGGGCATCATGGAATAGCCTGACCGGCTCTTGCCCGGTGCGCTGTTCAATCCGCTCAAAAGCGCTGTAGACGATGCGCTCTGCTGTTGACTTCTTACCGTCATACATCAGGCAATTCATAAATTTGGTCAGAACCTGGTCGCCAAACTTGGCATCAGGTAGAACCGGGCGTTTTTCAGCGCTATGACGACGAGACATTCAATGTTCTCCTTATTTCGGACGCTTAGCGCCGTATTTCGAGCGCCGCTGGCGACGGTCTTTCACGCCTTGGGTATCAAGCGTACCGCGAATCACGTGATAACGAACGCCAGGCAAATCCTTAACCCGTCCACCGCGAATCAGAACCACCGAATGCTCCTGCAGGTTGTGACCCTCACCTGGAATGTAACTGATCACCTCAGCACCATTGGTTAACCGCACGCGGGCAACTTTCCGAAGCGCCGAGTTCGGCTTTTTCGGCGTTGTCGTATAAACGCGCGTGCACACGCCACGTTTCTGCGGGCAAGCCTCCAAGGCGGGGACTTTATTCCGGGCCACCGGCACATGCCGGCCATGACGAATCAATTGGTTGATCGTTGGCATAACGCCGATCCTCTCAAACAACACACGAGCGAAACGACCGTCAGGAATTTCCTACGGCGGTTCCGGTCTTCTGGTGGCGGCCATCGGCGGGACGGCCGATCTTTCTCAAACTGTTATTTCCGATCCGTGTCTGACCGCGTGGGTTTCGCCATAACCATCGCGTTAACGTCACTACCGGTCTCGAAAGTGCGCGGATAGTAGTGTTCACGGTCGCAGGGGTCAAGCGGAGATTTGAGAGAATTTTGATCGTGTAAAAAATACCAATAACAGCTTTTTATATCATTTTATGGGGGTTTTTTATTGGAATGTTTCAATATCCCCACATCATACCTGTATTGGACGGCACGACATCTTCACTCCCCGGATGTTTTGAAAAGAAAAGGGTGCAGCCGGCGGCTGCACCCTCGATTCTGTCGTCCTGCAAAGCGTCTTATTCAGCGGCGCCGACATCTTCCGCCACAGGTTCTGCAGCAGCTTCTTTCAAACGCACTTTTTCGGCATCATCTGCGATGACTTTATCGCGGTCGGCAGCGACCTGCCGCAAACGATTCATCACGCTGCCTGTTCCGGCTGGGATCAGGCGTCCAACAATGACGTTTTCTTTCAACCCTTCAAGCCGATCGATTTTACCAGAGACCGAGGCTTCGGTAAGAACCCGCGTGGTTTCTTGGAACGACGCTGCCGAAATGAACGATTGCGTTTGCAGTGAGGCTTTGGTGATCCCTTGCAAGACCGGGATCGCCGTTGCCGGCCGCAAGTCTTCGGCCAACGCAACCTCATTTGCCTGATTGAACTCGTCGCGGTCAATCTGCTCGCCAACCAGCAAGGTGGTATCACCTGGATCGCCGACTTCGACTTTCTGCAACATTTGACGGACAATCACTTCGATGTGCTTGTCGTTGATCTTCACCCCTTGAAGCCGGTAGACCTCTTGAATCTCATTGGTCAAGTAGTTGGCCAAGGCCTCAACCCCAAGGATGTGCAAGATGTCATGGGGCACAGGGTTACCATCCATCAACAAGTCGCCCTTTTCGACCCAATCACCTTCATGAACGGCAATATGCTTGCCTTTCGGAATGAGATATTCGGTCGCTTCGGCGTCGGCGTTATCCGGCCGCACGACGACCCGCCGCTTGGTTTTGTAGTCTTTACCAAACTCAACTCGGCCGGGGCCTTCGCTGATGATCGCATAGTCTTTCGGCTTCCGAGCTTCGAACAGCTCGGCAACCCGCGGCAGACCACCGGTAATATCCCGGGTTTTGGTTGATTCCCTGGGAATTCGCGCAATCACGTCGCCGGCCTGCACCTTGATGCCGTTCTCGACCGACAGCACCGCCCCGACTGACAAGAAGTAGCGAGCCTCAAGGCCATTGGCCAATTGGATCACTTCGCCTTTTTCATCACGCAGGGTAATCCGAGGACGCAAGTCGCCCCCTTTTGGTTGCTGTTTCCAGTCAACCACCACCCGTGAGGCAATGCCTGTGGCTTCGTCCATCACTTCGTTCATGGACATGCCATCCACCAAGTCGACGTAATTTGCCGTGCCTTCTTTTTCGGTGATGATCGGAATGGTGTATGGATCCCATTCAGACAGAACCTGACCTGGTTCCACCACGACCCCATCGTCCACCAGCAAGCGCGAGCCATACGGCACCCGGTGACGGGCCCGCTCACGCTCGCTGTCATCAAGCAGGATGATCTCGGTTGTCCGGTTCATAACGATCAAGACTTTTTCGGAATTCTCAACCACATTCCGATTTTCGATCTTGATGGTTCCGGCCATGGTTGCTTCGACGCTTGATTGCTCGGCACCGCGTTGCGCGGCGCCACCAATGTGGAAGGTCCGCATTGTCAGCTGCGTCCCGGGCTCACCAATTGACTGCGCGGCGATAACCCCGACCGCTTCGCCAACGTTGACGCGGGTGCCGCGGGCCAGATCCCGGCCATAACAGCTGGCGCAGGCACCAACCTTTGTCTCGCAGGTCAACACCGAACGGATGAGCACGGAGTCAATGCCGGCATTTTCAATGTTTTCAGCCACCACCTCGTCAATGATTTCACCTGCCGGCGCAATCACTTCTTCGGTAATCGGATGCTTCACATCTTCAGCGGCAGTCCGGCCAAGAACCCGGTCACCAAGCGAATCAATCATATCGCCGCCTTCAATAACCGCCGATACCGTTAACCCTAGCGCCGTCCCACAATCTTCCTCGGTGATGATGCAATCTTGCGCAACATCGACCAAACGACGTGTTAGGTAACCGGAGTTAGCGGTTTTCAAAGCCGTGTCGGCCAGTCCCTTACGGGCCCCGTGAGTCGAGTTGAAATACTCGAGCACGTTCAAACCTTCTTTAAAGTTCGAGATAATCGGCGTTTCGATAATCTCGCCCGAAGGCTTGGCCATCAGCCCGCGCATACCTGCAAGCTGCTTAATCTGTGCGGGCGACCCACGGGCCCCTGAGTGTGCCATCATCCAAACAGCATTGGTTGACGCCCCGTCCTGCGCCGTGGAGATACCATTCATCATTTCTTCGGCGACTTTGTCGGTGCAACGTGACCAGACGTCGACGACTTTATTGTACTTCTCGCCTTGGGTGATCAAGCCATCAAGGTATTGCTGTTCAAAGTCTTTCACCTGGGTGTTGGCTTCATCGACCAACTGGTTTTTCGCGCCAGGGATGACCAAATCATCCTTACCAAACGAAATTCCCGCCATACAGGCGTGTTTGAAGCCAAGATCCATCAACCGGTCGGCGAAAATGACCGTGTCCTTTTGACCGCAATGACGATAGACAACATCGATCACGTTAGAGACCTCTTTTTTGGTCAAAACACGATTAATGGAGTCAAACGGCACCATTTTATTGCGCGGCAAGATTTGGAACAGTTTCAAGCGGCCTGGCGTCACTTCCACACGCTTGATTATGGCATCGCCATTGTCATCGACGGTGTGAATTCGCGCCTGGACTTTACTGTGCAATGTGACGGCCCCGGCTTGTAAAGCATGCTCGACTTCAGCGATGTCAGCAAACACCAAGCCTTCGCCGACCTGCCCCTCACGCTCCAGCGAGAGGTAATACAGACCCAGAATAATATCCTGCGACGGCACAATAATCGGTTTACCGTTGGCCGGGCTGAGGATGTTGTTCGTTGACATCATCAGGACCCGTGCTTCCAACTGTGCTTCTAATGACAACGGCACGTGAACGGCCATCTGGTCGCCATCGAAATCAGCGTTAAAAGCTGTACACACCAAGGGGTGCAGCTGAATTGCTTTACCTTCAACCAGAACCGGTTCAAAGGCTTGAATGCCTAAGCGATGCAAGGTCGGCGCCCGGTTTAACAGCACCGGATGCTCGCGGATGACCTCCTCCAGGATGTCCCAAACTTCCGGGCGTTCCTTTTCAACCATTCGCTTCGCTGCTTTGACCGTGCTGGCCATGCCGTAAAGTTCAAGTTTTGAATAGATAAACGGCTTGAACAGTTCCAGCGCCATCTTCTTCGGCAGGCCACATTGATGCAACATCAACTCTGGGCCGACGACGATCACCGAACGGCCGGAATAGTCAACGCGCTTACCAAGCAAGTTCTGCCGGAAACGGCCTTGTTTACCCTTCAGCATGTCCGACAATGATTTCAGCGGCCGCTTGTTGGCACCGGTAATCACCCGACCACGGCGGCCGTTATCAAACAGGGCATCAACAGATTCCTGCAACATCCGCTTTTCGTTACGGACGATAATGTCAGGCGCCCGCAATTCAATCAGTCGCTTCAAGCGGTTGTTACGGTTGATCACGCGGCGATATAGGTCGTTCAAATCGGAGGTCGCAAAACGGCCACCATCCAACGGCACCAAGGGGCGAAGTTCCGGCGGAATGACCGGCACAACGTCCAGCACCATCCATTCGGGGCGGGCGCCGGATTCAATGAACGCCTCAACCAGCTTCAGCCGCTTAACCAGCTTTTTGCGTTTCGCTTCCGAGCCTGTCTCCCGCAAGTCAACACGAATGTTTTCCCGTTCTTCCTCTAGATCGAGGTCAAGCAACATGGTTTTTAGGGCTTCGGCACCAATCTGCGCGGTGAAAGCATCTTCGCCATATTCGTCCTGGGCGTCGTAATATTCGTTCTCGGTGAGAACTTGTTTACGCTCAAGCGGCGACAGGCCAGGGTCAACGACTACGAAATTTTCGAAGTACAGAACCCGCTCCAGCTCCTTCAAGGTCATGTCAACCAGCAAACCAATGCGGCTTGGCAGTGATTTCAAGAACCAGATATGCGCAACCGGCGAGGCCAGTTCGATATGCCCCATCCGCTCGCGGCGGACCTTTGATAAGGTCACTTCAACGCCACATTTCTCGCAAATAATCCCGCGGTATTTCATCCGCTTATATTTGCCGCAGAGGCATTCATAGTCCTTCACCGGACCAAAGATACGGGCGCAGAAAAGGCCGTCACGCTCCGGTTTAAAGGTCCGATAGTTGATCGTTTCCGGCTTTTTGATTTCACCGTAGGACCAAGAGCGGATCTGTTCCGGGGACGCAATCGAGATTTGGATATGATCAAAGCTTTGCGGGCCTGTCGGCTGGCCGAAAATGCTCATCAACTCATTGTTCATCGTCTATCTCCTCCGCTATCGGCGGGTGATGCAATGCGGCGTCAAAGCCGACGCTGCACTGCCGTCACCATCAACACCAGACACTGTTTGCAGCGACCTGGCGACACTGACCATAAGCTTGGTCATGCGATCAAAAATCCCGTTGCTGAAGTTCAATGCTGAGGCCAAGCGAGCGCAGCTCTTTGACCAAGACATTGAACGATTCTGGAATACCGGCCTCGAAGTTATCATCACCACGGACGATCGCTTCATAGACTTTGGTTCGGCCGGAAACGTCATCGGATTTAACCGTCAACATTTCTTGCAAGGTATAGGCCGCACCGTAGGCTTCCAACGCCCACACTTCCATTTCCCCAAAGCGCTGACCACCAAACTGGGCTTTACCGCCCAATGGCTGTTGGGTGACCAAGCTGTATGGACCGATGGAGCGAGCATGAATCTTATCATCCACCAGATGATGCAGCTTCAGCATGTAGATATAGCCAACTGTGACCTTGTGATCGAAGGTCTCGCCTGTCCGGCCGTCAACCAGGGTCACCTGACCCGAGGATTGCAAACCAGCATTGCCAAGCATGGCATTAATGTCTTCTTCGCGGGCACCGTCAAACACCGGTGTGCCCATCGGCACGCCTTTGCGCAGGTTACCGGCAAGCTCGTTAATTTCACGATCTTCCAGCGGCGCGATCTCTTTGGCGTATTGTGCCGGATCATAGATGCCTTCGAGCCAATTCTTGATCTCGCCCGCACCATTGTTCTTACCGATGCTTTCCAACATCTGCGACACTTGCCGGCCAAGACCATGCGAGGCCCACCCCAGATGGGTTTCCAGAATTTGCCCAACGTTCATCCGCGAGGGCACGCCCAGCGGGTTCAGAACGATGTCCACAGGAGCCCCATCTTCCAAATACGGCATGTCTTCCATTGGGTTAATCTTTGAGATCACCCCTTTGTTACCATGCCGGCCGGCCATTTTATCACCAGGTTGCAGCTTCCGCTTCACGGCAACAAAAACCTTCACCATCTTCATCACGCCCGGCGGCAATTCATCACCGCGCTGCAGCTTGTCGACTTTATTGTCAAAACGCGCCTGCAGCTCATTGATCGAATTATCAAATTGCCCCTTCAGACCTTCCAAATAGTCCATCGCAGCGTCATCATCGACGACGAATTGACGCCACTGCCCGGCGCTGTATTCAGCCAACACCTCAGCGGTAATTTCAACCGGACCTTTCAAGCCTTTTGGACCCGAGGTCGCGGTTTTACCCACCAACAGTTCTTTCATCCGGCTGAAGAAGCCGCGCTCCAGGATCGCCCGCTCATCGTCACGGTCTTTTGCCAAGCGTTCGATTTCACCGCGCTCAATGGCTTGCGCCCGCTCATCTTTATCAACGCCGCGGCGCGAGAACACCCGCACCTCGACAACGGTCCCGGAACCACCTGGCGGCAGTTTCAACGAGGTGTCACGGACATCAGAGGCTTTTTCACCAAAGATCGCCCGCAGCAATTTTTCTTCCGGCGTCATCGGCGACTCACCTTTCGGGGTCACTTTACCGACAAGAATATCGCCTGAATTCACCTCGGCACCGATGTAGACAATCCCTGCCTCATCCAAGTTTTTGAGGGATTCTTCACCGACGTTTGGAATGTCGCGGGTGATTTCTTCCTGCCCCAGTTTGGTATCCCGGGCCATGATCTCAAACTCCTCGATATGGATCGAGGTGAAGACATCATCTCGCACAATACGCTCGGAGATGAGGATTGAATCTTCGAAGTTATAACCGTTCCACGGCATGAACGCGACCAGCACGTTACGGCCAAGGGCCAGCTCACCAAGCTCTGTCGATGGACCGTCGGCAATGATATCGCCGGCTTGCACACGATCACCAACTTTCACCAATGGCCGTTGGTTGATGCAGGTGTTTTGATTGGAACGCTGGAATTTAAGCAATGTGTAGATGTCCACATTGGAATCGGTACTTTCCGTTTGCTCCAACACCCGAATAACAATCCGGGTTGCATCCACCTGATCGATCACGCCGCCGCGACGGGCAGCGATAGCAACCCCTGAATCGCGGGCCACACGGGCTTCCATGCCGGTGCCAACCAATGGTGCCTCGGCTTGGATCAACGGCACCGCTTGGCGTTGCATGTTCGACCCCATCAAGGCCCGGTTGGCGTCGTCATTTTCCAAGAAAGGAATCAACGCCGCTGCCACCGAGACCAATTGTTTTGGCGACACGTCGATCAGATCGATTTCATCCGGCCGGGTCAGCAAAATTTCACCCTGGCGGCGAACCGGCACAAGTTCTTCGACAAATTGGCCGTTGCCGTCAAGCTGCGCATTGGCCTGGGCGATGGTGTATTTGCCCTCCTCCATGGCCGAAATATAGCGAACCTCATCCGTCACCTTGGCGTCCTCGACAACCCGATAGGGGGTCTCGATGAAGCCGTATTGATTGACCCGTGCAAAAGTGGCCAAAGAGTTGATCAGACCAATGTTTGGCCCTTCAGGTGTTTCAATCGGGCAGATACGGCCGTAATGGGTGGGATGCACATCGCGCACCTCAAAGCCGGCGCGCTCACGGGTTAAGCCGCCTGGGCCAAGCGCCGACAAACGCCGTTTATGGGTAATTTCAGATAATGGATTGGTTTGATCCATGAACTGCGACAACTGCGATGATCCGAAGAACTCGCGGACTGCCGCCGCCGCCGGCTTGGCGTTGATCAAATCATGCGGCATCACGGTGTCAATCTCGACCGAGCTCATCCGCTCTTTAATGGCCCGTTCCATGCGCAGCAAACCAACCCGATATTGGTTTTCCATCAACTCACCAACCGAGCGCACCCGGCGGTTACCAAGATGGTCAATATCGTCAATCTCGCCGCGACCGTCTTTTAGGTTCACCAGAACCTTGAGAATCTCCAGAATGTCTTCTTTGCGCAGGATGCGCAGCTGATCATCGGTTTCCTGGTTCAAACGGGCGTTCATTTTAACCCGCCCAACCGCCGATAAATCATAGCGTTCGGAATCGAAGAACAAGCCGTTGAACAGCGTTTCCGCCGTCTCCAAGGTTGGCGGCTCACCCGGGCGCATGACCCGGTAAATGTCCACCAGGGCATCTTCCCGTGAGGCATTTTTGTCCAATGCCAAGGTGTTCCGGATGTAGGCCCCAACATTGACATGATCGATCGCCAGCAGCGGCAATTCATTCACTTCAGCTTCTTGCAACTTCTCCAGCAGCTCTTCGGTGATCTCATCGCCTGCTTCGGCCAGCACCAAGCCGCTATCTAAATTAACAATATCAGCACCGACATATTCACTTAAAAGCTCATCATTGCTGATGAAAATGTCTGTCGTGCCTGCTTCGGTGATCCGCCGCAGCGCGCGGGCCGTCATTTTGTCACCAATATCGGCCACTTGTTCGCCGGAAGCGGCATCAACCAATGGATTGATCAACTTCTGGCCTTTCAGACGGTCGCCATCAAGGGGCACCCGCCAGCCTTCACCTTGCCGGTGATAAGTGGTGGTTTCATAGAAATGGTGCAGGATGTTTTCCGCACTCATGCCATAAATCTGCTCACGCTGCGGGTCATCGCCTTCAGCATCGCATTTTGCCAAATAAGCGGCGGCATCGTCTGACATCAACGCCAAAAGCAGGGTCGTGCACGGCAGTTTACGGCGACGGTCGATGCGGACGTAGAGAATATCTTTTGCATCGAACTCAAAGTCCAGCCAGGAGCCGCGATAGGGAATCACGCGGGCGGCAAAGAGGAATTTACCCGAGGCATGGGTTTTGCCTTTGTCATGATCAAAGAACACACCTGGCGACCGGTGCATCTGCGAAACGATGACACGCTCGGTGCCATTGACCACAAAGGTGCCGTTTTTTGTCATGAGCGGCATATCGCCCATGTAAACGTCCTGCTCTTTAATGTCGCGGATCGACTTCGAGCCGGTTTCCTCCTCAATATCCCAAACCACCAATCGCAAGGTCACCTTCAGCGGCGCCGCAAAGGTCAGGCCACGTTGTTGGCATTCCTCAACGTCATATTTTGGGGTTTCCAACTCATAGCTGACAAATTCCAGCATCGAGCGCTCGGAAAAGTCACGGATCGGGAAAACAGATTTGAAGACAGCCTGCAAGCCCACATCCTGACGGTCCGCAGCGGCAACACCGATTTGCAGAAAAAAGTCATAGGAGCTCTTCTGAACCTCGATCAGATTCGGCATTGGCGCAACTTCATTAATGCGCCCAAAATCGCGCCTGACGCGCTTCCGACTAGTAAACGAGGGAACCATAGACGTCGCCATCATCAATCCTCTTCGACCACAGGGCCGGCGACAACATTATCACCGGCCACAATCACCCACAGTACCGGTCGGCACTGCCATAAACGGTCTTAGCGCAGGCCCCGCAAGGAACCCGCGCCAACTTCTGGTATCACTTTAGCGCCCTGCACCAAAGCAACCAAACCGCCATCCGAGGCCATGGCAGACGCCACGGCCAAGGTCATCATTCAGCATTCGTCAATGCTTACTTCAATTCCACTGACGCGCCAACTTCTTCGAGCTTTTTCTTCAGCTCTTCGGCTTCGTCTTTGCCGACGCCTTCTTTCACAGCCTTCGGCGCACTTTCAACCAAGTCTTTGGCTTCTTTCAGGCCCAGACCGGTGATTGCGCGAACTTCTTTAATGACGTTGATTTTCTTCTCACCGGCAGCGGCCAGAACAACATCAAAGGAGTCTTTTTCTTCCGCAGCAGGAGCCGCAGCGCCGCCAACAGCGGCAACGGCGACAGGCGCTGCTGCCGAGACACCCCATTTTTCTTCAAGCATGGTTGACAGCTCAGCCGCTTCAAGGACGGTCAGCTCTGACAACTGCTCAACAATTTTCTCTAAATCAGCCATCTTTATTCTCTCCTAAACTTAAACTTCAACATGACGCGGGGCTGCACCCTCGCGCCTTGACAAGACTCACTCCGATTGGCTCGCGTGGGCACTGAACACCCGCGCCAATTGCCCAGCCGGTGCCTGCAAAACGCCAGCAATCTTGGTTGCTGGTGC
Source organism: SAR116 cluster bacterium AG-355-O21 (assembly GCA_003280605.1). Lineage (GTDB taxonomy): Bacteria > Pseudomonadota > Alphaproteobacteria > Thalassobaculales > Thalassobaculaceae > TMED26. The sequence continues at coordinate 28,325 of QCEM01000026.1, forward strand.
ATTGACCAAACCGACTATTTTACCGCGCAGTTCATCCAATGACGGCAGTGACGCCAACGCCTTAACAGCGGCGGCATCCAGCATTTTGTCACCAAGGGCACCCCCGATGACCGTTAGCTTGTCGTTACCATCGGCGAACTTTACGGCAACCTTCGCGGCCGCCACCGGATCTTCCGACGTTGCGATTGCTGTCGGTCCGGTGAACTGTTCCACAAGGGCTTCGTATTGCGTGCCTTGCAAAGCGCGACGAGCGAGCCGATTTTTCGTGACTTTATACCGGGCGCCGACTTCACGCATTTGCCGCCGAAGATCTTCGGTTTCAGCGACTGTTAGACCTGATTGTTGGGTGACGACAACAACGCCGGCCCCCGTGAAGGTCTCGTGAAGAACGTCGACCAGATCAGCCTTTTGAGTTCGGTCCACTGATCATCTCCGCTTCGAATTCCCTGCACCAATCCGGTGCCGGGAGGTTGCACACGACGATGTGTATCAACGCATCGTCCGTTCGCCTGTCCGTGAAGCTCAAATAAGGATCCGGCCGATGGCCAAAACCAAATTTGCTCCCCGTCTCAGCGGGCTGAAATTTTAAGTTCAGATAAACCGAACGCCCGCAGTCTTGGACAGGATGGAGGCTTGCACCTCCGCACCACACTGCAGCACAGTGTGGATCTCATTGTCGCCTATGTCGGCGTGCCGAGATTTGCGACTTCAATCTTTACCCCAGGGCCCTGGGTCGAGCTGACAGACACCCGTTTGATGTAAGTGCCCTTGGCGCCGGTTGGCTTGGCTTTCTGGATCGCCTCCAAAAAGGCATGGGCATTTTCCGCCAACTGATCGGCGCTGAAGCTGGCCTTACCAATCCCGGCGTGAACGATCCCGGCTTTTTCGACCCGGAATTCGACCTGCCCGGCTTTAGCGGCTTCGACAGCCCCTTTGACATCCGGGGTAACGGTGCCGAGCTTCGGGTTCGGCATCAGACCGCGCGGGCCGAGCACCTTGCCCAAGCGACCGACAACCGCCATCATATCGGGAGTTGCAATCACTCGGTCGAAGTCCATCCGGCCGTTTTGGATTTCCGTCATCAACTCTTCCGCGCCGACAATGTCTGCACCGGCAGCCGTTGCTTCTTCGGCCTTGGCGTCACGGGCGAACACCGCCACCCGGACATCACGACCGGTGCCATGCGGCAATGCCACAACACCGCGCACCATTTGGTCTGCATGACGCGGGTCAACCCCCAGGTTCATGGCGATTTCGACTGATTCGTCGAATTTTGCGGTTGCGTTATCCTTAACAATACCAATGGCTTTATCGACACCATATTCGGCATTGCGATCAAAATTTTCATAGCTCTTGCCGAGCCGCTTACCTTTTTGAGCCATCGTTACCCCACCACCTGCAGACCCATAGAGCGGGCCGAGCCACGGATCATTTCGCACGCACCGTCCATATCGACAGCGTTCAGATCGGGCATTTTCATTTCAGCAATTTCACGAACTTGCGCCTCGGTCACCGACCCGGCAACAGCTTTACCCGGCGTTGCGCCGCCCTTATCCAAGCCTGCCGCTTTCCGCAGGAAGAAGCTGGCTGGTGGGGTTTTGGTAATAAAGGTGAAGGTGCGATCCGCATAAGCGGTAATCACGACCGGCACCGGCATGCCTTTTTCAAGATTGTCCGTGGCGGCGTTAAACGCCTTACAAAATTCCATGATATTTAGGCCACGTTGACCCAAAGCCGGGCCGACGGGCGGCGACGGCGTCGCACTTCCCGCCGCGATTTGTAACTTGATATAACCTTCGATCTTCTTTGCCATCTGGCCTTACCTTTCACGCTTGAAGCCGTGGTCCGATCGCCCTAGGGTTTCAGTTTGACCCGCCACAGAATCACAAAATCGCCGCCATCCGCCGTCTTTCAAAGCCGGTTCTGCGCGACGTTACATCTTTTCGACTTGAGAATACTCCAAGTCTACCGGTGTTGATCGGCCAAAAATTGACACCTCAACAGTTAATCGGCTCTTCTCTTCATTGATGTCCTGCACATAGCCGTTAAACGATGCGAATGGTCCATCACAAACACGCACTTGCTCACCAATATCGTAAATAATCGACGATTTCGGCCGCTCGACCCCTTCAGCAACCTGCTGAATTAACCGCTCCGCCTCACGGTTAGAGATCGGGCTTGGCTTTCCTTTCGGCCCTAAAAAGCCGGTCACTTTTGCATGGTCCTGCACCAGGTGCCAACTTTGATCGGTCAGTTCCATTTTCACCAGCACATAACCCGGGAAGAATTTTCGCTCCGCGTTCACCTTTGCGCCACGTCGAACCTCGACGACTTCTTCGGTGGGAACCAGCACTTCTTCAACCAAGTCGGTCAGACCGTGGCTTTCGGCCTGCTCCTCAATTGCCTGCTTTACCCGCTTCTCAAAGCCAGAGTGGACATGGGCAACATACCATTGCTTCGACATCGTTAGCCCCCCAACCCAAGGATCATCTGCACGCCAGACGACAGCAGTAAATCGACCAAAAAGAAAAAGATCGCCGCCAAAAACACCATCACGAATACCATGCCGGTCGCCGTCGCCGTTTCCCGACGGGTTGCCCAGGTAACTCGCGATACTTCCTGGCGGACCTGACGCACAAACTCAGCTGGGCTGTTTTTGGCCATTTTCAACCAACCTCTTCAAATGCCTGATCGGCCGCGACGAACCTGGTAAATATCATTCTTTACCTGGCCGCACGACCGACACCTATTGTCTTGGCAGGAGTGGAGGGAATCGAACCCGCAACCTCCGGTTTTGGAGACCGGCGCTCTGCCAATTGAGCTACACTCCTTCAGCCCGCTCAATAACCTTGAATGGGCGTCTATATCATACTCGTAGCAGCAGTGTTACTCGATAATGCTGGCAACAACGCCGGCACCGACGGTGCGACCACCTTCACGAATAGCAAACCGCAGACCTTCGTCCATGGCGATCGGTGCAATCAGCTCGACTTTCATCGAGATGTTGTCACCCGGCATCACCATTTCGGTGCCGTCCGGCAATTCAACCATGCCTGTCACATCCGTCGTCCGGAAGTAGAACTGTGGCCGATAGTTGGAGAAGAACGGTGTGTGACGGCCGCCTTCTTCCTTGGTCAAAATATATGCCTCACAGGCAAACTTCGTATGCGGCGTGACCGAGCCGACATGCGCCAGAACCTGGCCACGCTCAACATCCTCACGGCCAACACCACGCAGCAGGCAGCCAACGTTATCGCCAGCTTCACCTTGATCCAGCAACTTGCGGAACATCTCAACACCGGTAACCGTCGTCTTGGTGGTCTCGCGGATGCCGATAATCTCAACTTCCTCACCAACCTTGACGATACCTTGCTCAACACGCCCGGTCACAACCGTGCCCCGACCCGAAATCGAGAAAACATCTTCAACCGGCATCAAAAATGGCCGATCCTTCGGACGCTCAGGTTGCGGAATATACTCATCAACCGCCGCCATCAGCTCAAGAACCGTGTCTCTGCCGATGCTTGCATCGCTGTCTTCGAGAACCGCCAAAGCCGAGCCTTTCACGATCGGGATATCGTCACCCGGGAAATCATAGCTCGACAACAGCTCGCGAACCTCAAGCTCAACAAGCTCCAAAAGCTCCTCATCGTCAACCTGATCAACCTTGTTCAGGTAAACAACCAGCGCCGGAACACCAACCTGGCGGGCCAACAAAATGTGCTCGCGGGTTTGTGGCATCGGCCCATCGGCCGCCGACACAACCAAAATCGCGCCATCCATCTGCGCCGCACCGGTGATCATGTTCTTCACATAATCGGCGTGGCCAGGGCAATCCACATGCGCGTAGTGACGGTTGCCCGTCTCATACTCAACATGCGCCGTCGAAATCGTGATCCCACGAGCTTTTTCTTCCGGCGCTTTGTCAATCGCGTCATAAGCCTGGAACTCAGCGCCGCCGGCTTCAGCCAAAACCTTCGTGATCGCCGCCGTCAAAGACGTCTTGCCATGGTCAACGTGACCAATCGTGCCGATGTTACAATGCGGCTTATTACGCTCAAACTTCTCTTTCGCCATCTCGACTTTTCCCTGTTGACCCAGCGCGCAGGACGGCCACAAAATCGGGCCTGGTTCATCGTGTCACGGCAGCCGACCCTGGTATCAGAGCTGCTACCGCGGTTGGAGCGGGTGATGGGAATCGAACCCACACAACCAGCTTGGAAGGCTGGGGCTCTACCGTTGAGCTACACCCGCCCAGTACTCTCAAAAGTCCCACCCCGGACGGCATTCCGGTTCAGGGGCTGGTGGAGGGAGTTGGATTCGAACCAACGTAGGCAATGCCAACGGGTTTACAGCCCGTCCCCTTTAGCCACTCGGGCATCCCTCCGCCGCCGCTCGAACAAGCAAACCCATCTCGTGGCACAGGACCACGAGCCGGTTGCGTTCAAGTGGGCCACGACATAGGAAATTAAGGGGTTAGTTGTCAATCTTAAAAACACTTTCGACGGCGATAAAAACACCGCCCGAACACAGAAACTGAAATAATCGGTGCCGGGAGATTTTCCGCGATCATAGGACTGGAGCAATAACACGCTACTTGTTATAAGACGGGATGTCAAAGTCTCGCCCCCCTCAATGGCCAGGACCGCGTGGCCAGCGCCGTTCTCAGCGCAGCGGCAATCGCCCTGCCGGCGGCAAGATTGCCGACGGCGGCAATCTGATTTGGGGGCGTCACGCGGTTGCCGCAGCCCTCGCCAATCGCCATCGTCAGATCCTGCGCATTGCCGCCACCGCCGAGGCCGAGGCCAGCATCCAGGATATGCTTGCCACACTGACGGCGGACCGCCGTCAACAGCTGCCGCCGGTAACCCGCACCGATCGCGACCAGCTGGCCGACGCCTGCCCCGCAGACGCCATCCATCAGGGGGTGCTGTTAACGGTGCAGCCATTGCCGGGATTAGATCTTGGGCACTTTTTAGAAAGTGCGCCGACACCGCTGTTATTGCTGGTCCTCGATCAGATTACCGACCCTCGCAATGTTGGCGCCATCTTGCGCAGTGCGGCCGCTTTTGGGGTTGATGGCGTGATCGCTCAGGACCGCCATGCACCGCCGGTAAGCGGCACCTTGGCGCGGGCCGCATCAGGTGGCCTGGATGTGGTGCCGCTGATCCGGGTCGGCAATCTGGCGCGGGCGCTTGAGCAGATGAAAGAAGCCGGGGTTTGGCTGCACGGCCTTGACAGCGATGCAGCCGAAAGCCTTGGTGCGCAGCCGACGCCGGCGCGTTTGGCACTGGTGCTGGGTGCCGAAGATAGCGGCCTTCGGCGGTTGACACGAGAGGCCTGTGATGCCCTGCTGCGGTTGCCGACGCAGCCGCCAATTGCCTCGCTTAATGTCTCAAACGCTGCGGCGATTGCGATTTTTGCTGCCCGCCAGGGACAGCGGACGACAGCTGCCTAAACGTGCCGCTAATCGAGCACCTCGGCGCATGCCTCGAAAACGGCACCAACCGCGCCGCCAATAACCGGCACCGCCCGGGCACCGGCCTCCGCCACTCGGCAGGGCG
>QCEM01000027.1 GCA_003280605.1 SAR116 cluster bacterium AG-355-O21
ACCGTGCAAAAGGGCGAACGTGAAGCCGGGCGGGCGAAAAAGGAAATGGTCGAAGCCAATTTGCGTTTGGTTATTTCGATTGCGAAAAAATACACCAACCGTGGCTTGCAATTCCTTGATTTAATTCAAGAAGGTAACATCGGATTGATGAAAGCCGTCGATAAGTTTGAGTATCGGCGTGGCTATAAATTTTCGACCTATGCGACGTGGTGGATCCGGCAGGCCATCACCCGTTCCATCGCTGATCAGGCGCGGACAATCCGGATCCCGGTGCATATGATTGAAACCATCAACAAGCTGGTACGGACCTCGCGGCAGATGTTGCACGAAATCGGTCGTGAACCGACGCCGGAAGAACTTGCCGAGAAATTGGTCATGCCGCTTGAAAAGGTGCGCAAGGTTCTGAAGATCGCCAAAGAGCCGATTAGCTTGGAAACCCCGATTGGTGACGAGGAAGACAGTCACCTTGGTGATTTCATCGAGGATAAAAACGCCGTACAGCCGTTAGATGCGGCGATCCATTCTAATCTGCGTGAAACCACCACACGGGTGCTGGCCAGCCTGACGCCACGTGAGGAACGAGTCTTACGGATGCGCTTTGGTATCGGCATGAACACCGACCATACGCTGGAAGAAGTGGGTCAACAGTTCAGCGTTACCCGGGAGCGGATTCGGCAAATTGAAGCCAAAGCGTTGCGCAAACTGAAACATCCCAGCCGGTCACGGAAACTGCGAAGCTTCCTGGACTACTAACCGCCTCCGCCAGGCCCGAAGTATTTTTGCTGGATGTGAAAATAACGGGGCGCGGTAAAAGCTGCCGTCAAAGGTTTGATTTTGCCGTGCGTTAGAGGGCCGTGCCTGCGCCCCTCAAGCGGCTGGCCATGGCATTCGGCCAACTAAAACGCTGTCAACCGGTCACGCAGCACGGCAGCCGCCAAGGGGGAGGCCAGGCGGCGAACAGACTGCGCTCACGTCGCGATGGTGACCATGCCATTGCGCACGGCGACAAACACCGCTTCAGTGCGAGTCTTGACACCCAAATTCTTGAAAATCGCCGATAAATGGACACGTACGGTATTTTCCGCAATGTCCAACTGCGAGCCAATTTGGCGATTGGTTTTACCAACCGCGAGCAAGCGCAGGATATCCATTTGCCGGTCCGTCATGGTAGCGCGTTTGTATGAGGGCGGACCTGAGGTTTCAATCCGTGCAGAATCCGGAACGTAAGTTTCGCCCTTGGCAACCCGGGTAAGGGCGCTAATCATGACGTCACTGCTGACGGTTTTGGGAATGAAACTGGCCGCACCGGCGGCAAGCGCACGGTCAATATCGGACTGGCGTTCAGAGGCCGTAACCACCACAACAGGTGTATTTTGCCAAAATTTTTGAATGTCCGCTAAACTGGTCAAACCATCGGCACCGCTGATGTTTAAGTCGAGCAGGATGAGATCGAGATGTGGATGTTCACGCGCCAAGTCTAATAATCGACTGAGATTTTCCGACTCAAGATATTCCAACTCATCTGTCATCGACCGAAGAAGGTACCTCAGGCCTTCGCGGAAAAGGGCATGATCATCAATGATCAGTACTTTCATATTAATCCTCCGTCAGTTTTCCCACCCTCTAGTGCATTAGGTGCCTATTAGTTGGATGAATATAATACATGTGATACACGTATGAATAGAAAATATTAAATATTTTGAGGGTGAGTCCACCGTGATCGGACCGATATTAGCTAAGATACTGTTTTAAGTTGTAATTTTGTACCACTCAACAGTCAAAGCAGGTGCCAAAATTCGTCCGTTCCGGACAAAAATAAGCTGCAACTGGCGGATATAAGCCGATATGCTAGCTCACCTAAGCCAATTTGACGGATTCCCGACCCACCAGAGAGAAGTGAGCTTATGACTGATCTTGCCGCTGCCAGACTTGTTGAACACGCCAGCCAAACATCTTTTGATCATTTGAGTGGGGCCGCGAAACAGGCTTTGAAAACCTTCATTTTGGATAGTCTGGGGGTCACGGTTGCCGGCCGCAATGCCGAGTGGACCAAAGAAGTTTTAAGCGCCGCCCAAGATTGGGGTGCCGGTAAGGATGCCCTGGTCCTTGGCCAAGGGCTGCGGCTGGCGGCGCCGGCAGCAGCTTTCGTCAATGCCTACCAGGCTCATAGTCAAGAATATGACTGCGTCCATGAGGGCGCTGTTGTGCATCCGATGGCAACGGCACATTCGGCAGCCTTGGCTGTGGCTGAGCGGCGCGGCGGGGTTACCGGACAAGAATTTATGACCGCAGTCGCCCTAGGTGTTGATGTTTCAACCACCATTGGTATGGCGGCGACATCAGGCCTGAAGTTTTTCCGCCCGGCTGTTGCCGGTGTTTTTGGGGCAACGGTTGCTGCTGCCCGCATAGAAGGCTTAAGCGCTTCGCAAATGCATGATGCGCTTGGCCTGGCGTTTACCCAATGCGGCGGCACCATGCAGGCCCACCGTGAGGGCAAACCGACTTTGGCGTTAAATGTAGCTTTCGCCGCCCGCGCAGCGGTGCAAGCGGTCGACCTTGCCAAACGCGGCTTTCCAGGGCCGGCAGACTTCCTGACCGGTTCATTTGGCTATTTCAACATGATGGAAGATAGCTTCGAGATTGGCCCTGCATTTGATGAGTTGGGATCAGTTTGGCGCATCACCGAGGTCAGTCACAAGCCCTTCTCAGCCGGGCGCGCAACGCATGTCGGCATTGATGTGGTTTTACGGCTGCGCCAAAAACTGGGCTTTACAGCCGATCAGATCGATAAGATTACGCTCTTGGCACCGCCCTTGATTTGCCTCCTTGTCGGCCGTCCAACCTCGGCTGATATGACGGCGAATTATGCCCGTCTTTGCTTTCAGTTTGCAGGTGCTTTGGCGGCCGTGAAGGGGGACATACCCCTTGATGGGTATCAGCCGGATAACATTGCTGATCCTGAATTACAGGCGCTGGCTCGAAAAATTGAGGTGGTCCAGGACGATAATCCGGACCCGAACGCGCTTAACCCGCAGACTGTTATCCTAACATTGAAGGATGGTCGCCGTGAAGAAATGGTCGTTGCCGATACTTTTGGGGCGCCGAATAACCCTCTAACGGCGACAGAAAACATCACTAAGTTTGAAAAATGCTGCAGTTTTGGCGCCACGCCAATCGCCGCAGCGCAGCAGGCCGAGGTTGTTAAAATGGTCGATGATCTGGAGAACATTGCCGATATATCAGCCATCACAGCCTGTCTGAGCGGTGGAGGCGTGGCATGACAAAAAGTTATTTTGACGCCGTTGATAGCCACCAACTACAGCATGATTTCCCCCTTGGGGTTGATTTTATCAACGGCATCGCCGCCGCCAGCCGTGATCAGATCCGTGCCGTTCAAGAACAGCGCTTCAAACAGGTCGTCGCCCGGGCCTGGCAAATTCCCTTCTATCAACGCCTTTGGGGCAATGTTGGCCTGCAGCCGGGCGATATCGCCGGCTTGGTTGATATCGGCAAAATTCCCGTGTTCGACAAGGCCGATTTAATGGCCAGTATTGAGATGGCACCACCGCTGGGGGATTTTCATGGTCTGGACACGGCGCCTGACATTCGGCCGATTGTGCACACCACCTCAGGGACGACAGGTGCCCCGCAAACCTTGATCTATGGCCCGCGAAGCCGGGAGATTCAAAACCTCATGCTGGCGCGGATTTACCGCTTGCAGGGGCTCGGTGACAGCGATGTGGTTCATTCCGTGTATGGCTTTGGGATGATCAATGGCGGGCATTATATCCGCGAAGCGATCTTGCACTGGACCAAAGCGATTTTCCTGCCCGCCGGCACCGGCAATGAAACCCCATCGGTACAGCAAATAGCGCTCATGGCGCGCTTTGGCGTGACGTGGATTCTGGGTTTTGCCGACTATCTGAAACGGCTGGCGGCAGTTGCCGCTGAACAGGGACTGACCATTGGAGAGGATATTGCGCCGCGCGCCATCAGCTGCCATTTGGGATTAGAGGACCGCGACGCTTTGAGCGCTCTCTGGGGCGGTGCCGCCGTGCATGATTGGTATGGTGTGGGTGATACCGGATTGATTGCCGGTGAAGGACCTGACCATGACGGTTTGTATGTCATGGAGGATGCGCATTACCTGGAAATTCTAGACATTGACGAGCAACGCCCGGTCGCGGCCGGCGAGAGCGGTGACATGGTGACCACGGTTCTGTTTAAAGACGACCTGTATCCGATCATTCGCTTCAACACCCATGATTTGAGCCGTTACCGCCTGGGACAATCAAGTTTGGGGTTGAGTTTTGAGCGTATCGACGGCTTTCTTGGCCGAAGTGACAATATGGTAAAATTGAAGGGAATCAACATCTTCCCGCAGGCTTTTGCACCAATACTTGAAGAAGAACCTACCTTTACAGGTGAATTTATTTGCCGTGCCTGGCGGGATCCAAGCGGCCGTGAAGGCATGACTGTCGATGTTGAATGTGGCTGCCCTGATGACCCGCAATTGATCGATCGATTTCAGCGTTTATTGCAGGACCGCATCGGGATTGGTGTCGATGTGGTATTGCGACCGCAGGGCGCATTGGCCCCGGAAACGGGAATTGAAAGTCGCCAAAAACCGATTCGTTTGATAGATTTGAGGTGATGGATGTTTCTTGGATACCCTTTTCAGAAACCCAACTGCTGATCATTTATGTGGTCTTTTTTGGTGCTGCGCTGGCCAAAGGCATTACTGGTCTGGGGTTTTCAACAGCCTGTTTGCCCTTCCTTGTTCTGGCCCTAGGCCTGCGTGAAACCTTGCCATTGCTGCTGCTGCCGTCGCTGTCGAGCAATGTGTTGGTGATGCGTGATGCCGGGCCGTTAAAAGCTACCGTGTCACGGTTTTGGCCAATGTTCTTGGCGCAAATCCCAGGGGTGTTTTTGGGGCTGTGGCTGTTGAATTGGCTTGATGGTGGTCTTGCGGCGGCGATTCTCGGCACTGTGCTCATCGTTTACTGTGTTTTCGCACTGGCAAGACCGGCGCTTTATTTGTCCTCGGCTACGGCCCGTTATCTTCGCCTGCCATGTGGTTTTGTGACCGGTTCGGTAAACGGCCTGACAGGCTCACAAGTGATGCCGGTAATGCCGTATTTACTATCTCTACAGTTGCAACCGCAGCAATTGGTTCAAGCGATTAATGCCTCTTTTACCGTCTCTAGCGTGATGATGGTGATCGGTTTGACCCAGCTTGGCTTGCTGACCGTGCCGGTGGCAGTGGTGTCGATTGTGGGTCTTATTCCGGTTTATTTCGGTATTAAAATCAGCAGTAGGCTGCGGGAAAAATTTTCACCGGAAATGTTTCGTAAATTGGTGTTGTTCACCCTGATTGGGCTTGGCGGTGTTCTAATTATGCGATTGGGCTTCATGCCTTAACAAAAACCGGGGCAGAATGATCTGCCCCGGTTTTCTTGTCGGCCGCACAACCGATGCAGATTTTAGCGCATCGCTTGTTGTAGGTTTTGGTCCAATTTGTCCAAGAACTTCTGCGTCGTCAGCCATGGCTGATCTGGGCTGACCAAAAGCGCTAAGTCTTTGGTCATGTCACCGGCTTCAACCGTGTCGATGCAGACTTTTTCAACCGTCTTTGCAAATTCCCCAACAGCCGGGGTTTCATCCATACGGGCGCGATAGGATAAACCGCGTGTCCAGGCGAAGATCGAGGCAATGGGGTTGGTTGAGGTTTCTTTGCCTTGCTGATGCTGGCGGTAATGGCGCGTGACGGTGCCATGAGCAGCTTCAGCTTCAACCGTTTTGCCATCTGGTGTCATCAACACCGAGGTCATCAAACCCAACGAGCCAAAACCTTGCGCAACAGTGTCTGATTGCACGTCGCCGTCATAGTTTTTGCAGGCCCACACAAAGCCGCCGCTCCACTTCATCGCGCAGGCCACCATGTCATCGATCAAGCGATGCTCATAGGTCACCTTGGCGGTTTTGAATTTGTCGGCAAACTCATTTTCATAAACTTCTTCGAACAAATCTTTGAAGCGCCCATCATAGGCTTTCATGATGGTGTTCTTGGTCGACAGATAAACAGGCCAACCCAGATCCAAACCATAATTCAAGCAGGCACGGGCAAAATCACGGATCGAATCGTCCAGATTGTACATCGACATGGCAACCCCGCCGCTGGGGAAGTTGAACACTTCGTGCTCAATTACATCGCCGCCATCTTCCGGTTCAAATCGAACGGTCAGTTTGCCTTTACCTGGAACGACAAAGTCAGTGGCCCGGTATTGGTCACCAAAGGCATGCCGGCCAATGACAATCGGTTGGGTCCAGCCCGGCACCAGCCGCGGGACATTTTGGCATAGGATCGGCTGCCGGAAGACTGTGCCGCCCAAGATGTTGCGGATTGTGCCGTTTGGCGATTTCCACATTTTCTTGAGGCCAAATTCTTCAACCCGTTCTTCATCGGGGGTAATCGTCGCACATTTCACGCCAACGCCGAATTCACGGATTGCATTGGCCGAATCAATGGTGATTTGGTCGTCCGTCTCATCACGTTTTTGAACGCTCAAATCATAATATTTGAGATCCACATCGAGATAGGGATGGATCAATTTATCTTTGATCATCTCCCAGATGATCCGGGTCATCTCATCGCCGTCAAGCTCAACGATGGGTTTGGCGACCTTAATTTTAGCCATGGGGTACTCCTGATTGGCGATATAGCGGCTGCGCGCGCAAAAAACAAAAAACAGCAATGCGGGTAACAATCAGCAGCAAAATACCAATCTAGCCGGGCTTTGCAAGTGTCCCTCTAGCTGTCCGCAGGGGCGCGGCTTGGAACCCAGATGTAATAGTCGGGGCCGACGATATATGCTTCGCGCAGACCGTGTGGTTTATCGGTCGGCGGTTGGAAAATTTCATAGCCGGCGGCAACTGCGCGATCGACGGCCGCATCGGGATCAACCCCATACACCCGCAGCTCGATGCCGCCGCCACGAATCCCGTCACCGGCAGTAAGTGATAACAAAGGGTGGTTGTCATAAGTGCTGTCCGAATGCAGCATCCAGTCCGCGTTACCATGGCGAAGGATGGCAAATTCCCGGTCTTGATAGCGGGTTTGGATTCCTAACACCTCTGCTGTAAACCGGCAGCAGGCGGTAACGTCGCTGACCAGGATGTTCACCCCCCAACCCCGCAAGGCGCGGCCATAGGCGTGCGCGTCGGGTTTGGCATCGAAGTTGGACGATGGGTCATCTGTGGTGGCAGGTTTATCGGTCATGACGTCTGCTCCTGTTGCCGTTGCTCAGAAACGTCGCGCACAACAATCCCGGTTAAAGTCGATCCGCGCTATTGTCACCGGCCTCCGGGCAGGCCGGCAATCGCTGCAGCAGCGGCAACACATCGCTCACCTGCTTGACCACATGAATCATATCACGGTTTTCCGGGCGGGCAAAACCAGCGCTGATAACATGGTCGACAAGCGCCAGAAACGGCTGCCAATAGCCGTCGACATCAACCAAGATCACCGGCTTGTTTGACAATCCAAGCTGGGTCCAAGTCAACACCTCAAAGGTTTCATCAAGGCTGCCAAGGCCGCCAGGCAGGGTCACAAATGCGTCAGCTCGGGTGTACATCCCGGCTTTGCGATCATGCATGCTGTCGGTCACGATCAACTCGCTGATGTGGTGATGTCCGACCTCAATTTTTTCTAAAAAATCTGGGATGATGCCGGTGACTTGTCCGCCGGCGGCCATGGTCGCGTCAGCGACAATGCCCATCAACCCCACATGGCCGCCGCCATAAATCAGACGGATGGCGTTTTGCCCCATGATTGTTCCCAGATCACGGGCCGCTGTTTTGTACACATCGGCGACCCTTGCAGAGGAGCCACAAAACACACAGATAGAATTAAAGCCGTTCATGGGCAGTCCTATGTCATCGCCGGACCTACCAGGTCAACTGAAAAGCGGTGGTGGGTGACAGCAGGTTGGTTCCAGAGTAAGTTAAATCGACATGTGGATTGTAAGAAGTATTGCAGATGCCCAATAGGCCCCTGCTGATCGGATTGATCGGCTTTACAATTGTGATCGCTGCCATTGTCATTAGCAATTTCAGCGGCCGTTTTGATGAGCCGGCTGTTGCCCCGGCAGTGGACCAAGACACGGCTGTAAAGGCCACCTCCGAGGCCCCGGTGGCACCAAAAGCCGAGCAGGGGGAGGCGCCTGCCAGCACAGCTGAGACGTCGCCCGCCAGCACAGCTGAGACGCCGCCCGCCAGCACAGCTGAGACGCCGTCCGCCGGCACAGCTGAGACGCCGTCCGCCGGCACAGCTGAGATGGCCGAAAAGCCTGGCGACCCGCGCTTTGATATCGTGCGTGTCGAAAGTAGCGGGGAAACGGTGATCGCCGGTCAAGCCACCCCAGGTGCCGCAATCGAGGTGATCCTTGATGGTGAAGTCATTGGCCGCGTTACCGCTGATCAGTCCGGAAACTGGGTGTGGGTGCCGTCAAGCCCGTTGCCGCCAGGTGACCATGTCATCACCCTGCGGGCGGGCAGTGTGGAAAGCAGTGTTGCCATCGTCGTGAAGGTGCCCGAGGCGGGCCGTGATTTAGCTGGCCAGCCAACGGATAAACCAGCGCCGGCGATGGCTGTCGCCGTCCCCCGAGAAACGGCTCCGAAAGTTGCCTCTAAAGTACTTCAAGGCAGCTCGCCTAAGCCGGCCGCCGCGCCAGCCGCCGCACCGGCACTGGCTTTGAAAACCATCGACTATGACGATGAAGGCAATGTGGTGTTAAGTGGCAGTGCCGCAGCCGGCAGCGACGTGCAGGTCTATCTGGACAATAAGATGATCGGCAAAGCGGTTGCCGACAGCTACGGCAATTGGTCGCTGAAGCCAGATGGGAAGGTTGCACCGGGGCCGCATCGCTTGCGCCTTGATGTGATCAGTGAAGATGGCAGCGTGACACAACGAATTGAGCTGCCCTTCCTGCGGTCGGCGCCGCTAAAAGGACTGCCGTCGAATACCTTGGTTGTGATTCAGCCTGGAAATAGCCTGTGGCGAATTGCCAGTCAGGTGTATGGGTCAGGATTACGCTATACTGATATTTACAACGCAAATCGCGACCAAATCCGCGACCCGAATTTAATCTATCCAGGGCAGGTGTTCGGCCTACCACGGCAGTAACGACGTTTTGCGGGAAACCTGCCGGAGGAGAGCGGCCAATGTTTGAGAGGATTTTCGTACCGATTGCCCGTGAGGGGTGGCCATTTATTGGTATTTTTGCCGTTGCCTCAGTAATTTTGGCAATCGTGGCAGAGCCTTTGGACTGGATCGGCGCGGTGTTGACACTCTGGTGTGTGTATTTTTTCCGAGATCCGGCACGGGTGACCCCGCAGCGTGAGGGGTTAATCGTCTCACCGGCAGATGGCGTGGTTGAGATGATCGCAGACGTTGCACCACCGGCCGAGCTTGCCTTGGGCAGTGAGCCGCGCACCCGTGTCAGCGTTTTCATGAATGTCTTTGACTGTCATGTGAACCGGATTCCCATTGCTGGCGAGATTAAGCGGCTCATTTATGTGCCGGGACGATTTGTCAACGCGGCATTGGATAAAGCCAGCGAGGAAAACGAACGGCAATTGGTTGAGCTGGAGACCAGCAGTGGTAAATCCATTATTTTCGTGCAGATTGCAGGTCTTGTGGCGCGCCGCATTGTGTGTCGTTTAGGCGAAGCGCAAACTGTCGGCACAGGCGAACGATTTGGCCTTATCCGCTTTGGCAGTCGTGTTGATGTCTATCTGCCGGCAGGTGTCGAGCCGCTGGTGGCGGTTGGTCAGCGTTGCGTTTCGGCGGAAACAGTTATTGCCGATTTGGCCAGTAACGAGCCGGCACGCCAAGGCGCGGTTCAATGAAGCAATCGGTACCGGATCCAAAGTTGAGTCGCCGCCGCAAGTTACGCGGCATATCGATCAATGTTCTGGTGCCGAATATGATTACCGTGATGTCGCTCTGTGCCGGGATGACGGGTATTCGTTTCGCGCTTGACGGCAATTGGCACTTTGCGGTCGGGGCGATTGCCATCGCCAGCGTTCTCGACACCTTGGATGGCCGCATGGCGCGCTTGTTAAAAGGGGCCAGCCGATTTGGCGCAGAGCTTGACTCCTTTGCCGACTTCATCGCCTTCGGTGTTGCCCCGGCAGTGATCATTTATCTGTGGGCCACCCATTCGGTGAGCTTGGGGTGGACTGCAGCATTGTTTTTCGCAACTTGTATGGCGCTGCGCCTGGCGCGTTTTAACATTGCATTAGACGATGACGAGGCGGCACCGTTTGATGCGGCCTTTTTCAAAGGCACGCCGGCGCCGGCCGCCGCCGGAATTGCGATGCTGCCGTTGCTGCTGAGCTTGGAATTTGGCGACGCGTATCTGGCCCAGTCGGGAGTCGTTGCCCTGTGGATGGTTTTGGCGGGCATCTTGATGATCAGTACGGTGCCAACCTTCTCCTTCAAGCGCTTGAAGATGAAACGTCGGCACGCCTTTCTGGTGTTGATCTTGGTTGGTTTGGTTTTGGCTTCGCTCACGGCGGAGCCATGGTTGACCATCAGTGGCGTGGTGCTGGCCTATCTTGTCAGCATCCCGTTCAGTTGGCTGAGTTACCGACGCCAGGATGCCGCCTGGCGGCTGTTGGCCAAGGATGTCGCCAATGACGCTGCAACCGCAGTGAATGATGAACAGGGGCCCAATATCAAAAACGGCTGACCGGCCGCTTACGTTGTTGCCGGGTTTTTATCTTGCCGCGCTTGCCGCCAGTCTTGCCGCCAATCAAGCAGAATTTCTCGAACCATTAAAGCCGATGGGGTGACCACAAGGGTTAAGATGGTGGCAAACAGTAAGCCAAAAACAATGGCTGTTGCCAGCGATACCCACAATTGGGTTGATGGTGCACCCACCGAGACTTCACGGGTGACGAAATCAATATTGGTTTGCATGACCATCGGCACCAGGCCAAGAATCGTCGTGCATGTGGTCAGCAGCACCGGCCGCAATCTTTGGGCGCCGGTTTTAATGACGGTCTCAAAACCATCCTCGGCGGTCCATGCGCCGGCCTGCTCTTGTAAACGCTGTCTCTTAAAATGATCAAATGTATCAATTAAGACGATGTTGTTGTTCACAACGATGCCGGCCAACGCAATCACGCCGATGCCGGTCATGACAATGTCAAACGGTTCATTGGTGATCAGCAGGCCGATGAACACACCGACGGTCGACATGATGACGGCGCTTAAGATCAAAAACGCGCTGTAGAAGCTATTGAACTGTGTCACCAAAATGATCGCCATCACAAATAACGCGATGCCAAAGGCATTTACCAAGAACACCTCTGCCTTGCTTTGTTCCTCATCTTCGCCTGAAAATTCATAGCTAACGCCGGCCGGCAATGATTGCGCATCGAGCCAACTGCGGATTTCGGTGACTTTGTCGGAAACCAACAGGCCCATTTCAACATCGGCCAGGACTTTCATCGCCCGCCGACCGTCGATCCGCCTGATCTTTCCGACTTTGGAATGTGCCTGTTTTTTGATAAAGCTGTTGATCGGCACCAGCCCGCTGGGCGTTCGAATGCGGATATTATTGAATTGCATCAAATTTCGGTATTTTTCAGGATAGCGGGCGACGATATCAATTTCTTCATCACTATCGTACGGCCGGTAATCGGTAAATTTCATGCCATTGGTAATCAGCCGCACATATTGCCCCAGCACTGTCACATCAACACCGAACTTAGCGGCCTGGTCGCGGTCTATGGCGATCCGCCACTCGATCCCTGGAATATCACGTTCATCTTCAATGTTGATCAGGCCATCAATTGTTTCGAACTTTGCGCGTGCGGCGGCGACCACTGCCGGCAACAATTCAGGGTTCTGACTTTTCAAGAGCAACTGCAGGTCTTTGCCGGTCGGCGGACCGGCACTTTCATATTTTGTGTCAACGGTGATGCCGGCATATTTCTCCGCCCGCTTACGTATTTCCGCCAAAATTTGGTCTGCGGTCTGATCGCGCTGATCCCAAGGCTTGAAATCCAGGGTGAAGTTGCCGATCACGTCCTCGGCGGTTTGTTGGGCGCCGCCGGTTTGACTGCCGACCACAAGGAAAACTGATTTAAAGGCATCAATGGCGCGAATTTCTTCTTCAACCTTGAGAACCAATTGAAGCTGTTCTTGGATCGCTAGATTGCCGCGCGCGTGGACAAAAACTTTGGCGTTCTCAGGCTCGGTATCGGGAAAAAAAGACGTTCCTTTGCCATAGGTTTGATAGGTGATTTGGACAGCAACCAGGGTCATCGCGGCGGCAACCAAGACTTTGAAGGGGTGCTTCAGAACCCGCTGCATGAGGGCAATATAACCTGCCGTCACAACACCGATTGTCGGCGCCGTGCCGGCGCCATTGGCAATGGTTTTGGCAATGGTTTTGGCGGTCTGGGTTGTGCGGCCAATTTGCGCGCCAATGGTGGGGATGAAGATTAACGCCATCAACAGGGAGGCAGATAGGGTTGCGATTAAGGTAATCGGCAAGAATTTCATGAATTCACCGACAATCCCCGGCCAAAAAACCAGCGGCATGAAGGCGGCTAAAGTGGTCGCGGTGGAGGAGATAATGGGCCATGACATGCGATGGGCGGCATTGATATAGGCGTCACGCCGCCGCGCCCCTTCGCGCATATTTCGATCGGCCTGCTCGGTCACCACAATGGCACCATCGACCAGCATGCCGACAGCCAAAATCAAGGCGAATAAAACCACCATATTCATGGTCAAGCCAAGATTAGATAAGGCCAGAATACCCAGCAGGAAGGAGCCGGGGATGGCCAGACC
Source organism: SAR116 cluster bacterium AG-355-O21 (assembly GCA_003280605.1). GTDB lineage: Bacteria > Pseudomonadota > Alphaproteobacteria > Thalassobaculales > Thalassobaculaceae > TMED26. The sequence continues at coordinate 12,869 of QCEM01000027.1, forward strand.
AACCAAACCGGCAGAGCTGACGCCCAAAGCACCGATAATGATGATCATGACCAGTAAAATGGCGCTCATGACGTTATTTTCCAGGTCACTGAGCATGGTCAGCACGAAATTTGACTGATCTTGCGAGAAGGTCACTTTCAAGCTGTCCGGCCAAGTCGCAATCTCGGCATTGACCACGGCGCGAATCTTCTGATTGGTCTGGATAATATTCTCACCGAGCCGCTTTGATACCTGCAGCGCCAGTGCCGGTTGACCGTCAAGCCTGGCAATATTGGTCCGGTCTTTAAAAACCCGGCGAACGGAGCCGATATCGCGCAACCGGACAACGGCATCGCCATTTACCTTCACGGGTTGGTTTAAGATGTCGGCAGCGGTTTCAAAAAGGCCGGGAACTTTGATGGGAAAGCGACCCCGACCATTATCCAGGTTGCCGGCGGCAACCAGGCGATTTGAGCGGCTGAAAATCGAGATAACCTCACTGGCGTCAAGGTCATAGCTTTCCAGGGATACAGGGTCGATAACCACCTCTAAAAGCTCGTCGCGACTGCCTGTGATTGCTGCTTCGAGGACAGAATCAATCGATTGGATCTCATCCCTCAGCGTGCGTGCCCGTTTTAACAATTCCCGTTCGCTGACATCCCCCGAAACCGTGACAATCAACACCGGTGCCAAGCTTAAGTTCACTTCATTGATGGTTGGCTCGTCAGCGTCTTCAGGCAAGTCACCCTTGGCGCGGTCGACTTCGCGCTGGACATCCAGCATCGCCTGGTCAATATCAAAGCCGGCATCAAACTCCAGGGTGACGTTGCCGCCATTTTGACGGGCATTGCTTCGCACTTCTTTGACCCCGTCAATCGACCGAACCGCCTCCTCGATGGGGCGCACCAGGAGATTTTCGGAATCTTCCGGGGATATCCCATCAAGATGCAAGCTGACATAGACAATCGGGACATTAACGTCCGGCGTTGCTTCCTTTGGAATATTCACATAGGCAACCGTGCCGGCGATTAAAATCAACAGCAAAGCGGATAAGGTTGTGCGGCTGTGATCGACCGCAGCGGTAATGATCGTCCTCACGATTGATCACCGCCGGTTAATTGCACAGGCACCGCGTCGACAGCTTGGCCATTTTTGACGAAGTCTTGGCCAACAACGATGATTTCTTGCTGCGCGTTTAGGCCAGTGACGTAAATCCAGCCGTCACCGGCACCGACGATTTCGATCGGCGCAAAATCAGCCCGCCCATCGGCGGTCACGATCCGCAAGCCGACCTGACCTTCACGGCCCAGAACCAAAATAGACGGTGATAAACGATGTGCCGGCATAGGTGGCAGTGCGGCAACAACTCGCGTGGTCACACCTTCGGCCCATTTGCCGTCTGGGTTCTCGGCCACGATTTCAATGCGAAAGGTGCGTGTCGTTGGATCGGAACTGGCTGCAATGAAGCGGATTTCACCGTCAAGCTGGCTGCCGTCAATCAGCGTGGCACGGGCCATTTGACCAAGTTTAATTTTCAGATAGTCACGCTCCGGCACACTGGCCGTAATCACGATGGGGTCAAGATCAAGAAGCGTTGCAATAACGTCACCGGCCTTCAGATAGCTGCCAACTTCCGTTGGCCGGTTGCTGATGATACCCCCGAAAGGGGCGATGATACGGGTATCGGAAATGCGCTCATTAATGCCGGCCAGGCTTGCTTCAGCTTGCCGTAAGTCAGCCTCGGCCTTGGCTTTCCGGGTGCGTGCTTGAAAGCCTTTGGCGGCAAGCTGCTGGGCGGCGTCAAATTCAATTTGGCGTTGGGTGAGGCGGGCCTCAGCCATTCGTTTCTGATTGTTCAGGTCACCGTCATCCAGGTGCATGATCAAAAAGCCGGCGGCAACTTTTTGACCTTCTTTAGCAAAAATTTTCTCAACCCGCGCGGGCATTTCGGCGCGTAAATCCACTTTCCGATCGGCTGTTGTCATGCCGGTGAAAACAAGCTGTTCGGTAAACGGAATAGCTTCACTTTGATAGGTTTGCACCCGCGGCATCGGTCGCTCGACTGCGGTCGTCTTCGCCTGCGGTGGTGCCTCCGCGGTGTCCTCGGCATCGAATAAATGGCTTTGACCGGAGAGAATCCAGAGCGCGACGGCGACAAAAACAACGAAGGCAATAAAAACCGAGTTTAAGAGAAGTCTCACGGGCTTGCTCCTGGTCATTGGCGATTATACGATAGCGGATTAAAAAAACAGTGCTTTTGATCGCAGTTATCGACGCCATGACGGTAACTAAGTGTTCCAAAGATTTGTTTCAACCACCGCAGATCATAAAATCACAACAGACCGCGTGGCGATCGAAGCAGTCGCTTTTTTAGCGGCGCTAATCATCACCCTCCTTCTGCAAGATTTTAAAGGCAGCGTCAAACCATCAAAAGCGCGCCAGCGGGCGGGTTGCAGGCGGCCGAATAAACGGCCAAGGTTCGGTAAATTCACCCACCGGAACTTCGATCAAACTTGGCCCGGTTTGGGCAAATGCTTGCTGTAAACAGCTGCGAAGCTCGGCTGCAGAATGCGCACGTAGCCCCAGTGCCCCAAAACTCTCGGCCAGCCGCACAAAATCGGGATTGCTGAAGTTAGAGGCGATTTCCTTGCCATTGTGGTCAACTTTTTGCTGCCGGCGAACATTACCGTAATGACCGTCGGCAAAAACAAGCGCCACCACATCCAGCTTATGATGCACCGCACTGGCCAATTCCGGCATGGTATACATGAAACCACCATCACCGTTCACGGAGACGACTTTTTTGCCGGGATTGGCAACTGCCACACCCAGGGCGGTCGCATAGCCATAGCCAAGGGTGCCCTGAAAGCCGGGGGTGACCATGGTGCGTGGCCGATAAACAGGAAAGCCAACCCGCGCCACATAGCCAATCTGCGTATATTCATCGACGAAAAAGCCGTCCTCGGGAAGCTCTGCACGGATCGCCTCAAGGAATGCCATTTGCGGGCCAAGACCGTCCAGCAAGGTCTTGTGAACCTTGTTTTTTAGCCTGTCGAGTTCGTCTTTGCGTGAGCTTCGCTTGCGGTTATGCGCCGGCACCGCGTCCAGCAAGGCTTGGGTCGCCATGGCGGAATCGCCGACAATGCCGATTGTCGGGGCCATGACCCGGGTGAGTTCGGTGGGGTCGATGTCGATGTGAATGACCTTTAAGGCGTCATCAATGCCCCAATACATGCGCTCCGGCTGTAACCGGCAGCCAATGGCAATCGCCACGTCGCAGGTTGCCCAAAGTTCCGCACCGGCAGGGTGAATTTGCGCCAAATAATGACGTTCATCGACAATCCCGCGGCCATTTTGATAGCTGACCACGGGCGCTTCCAGCATGGCCGCCAATGCCTGCACTTCAGCGGCTGCGTGATAGGCACCGGAGCCGACGAAAATCATCGGTTGTTGCGCATTGCCGAGAAGTTTTGCCGCTGCCGTGATTTGATCTAAGTCAATCTCAGGCCGGTTGCCGGTAACGGCTTCGACGGGCGGGCTGACCAAACTTTCTTGGCCCATCATATCCATCGCCATTTCGATGGTAACAGGCCGCGGGCGTTCCGCGGTCAGTTTGTGGAACGCTTGCTGCATGACATCTGGAACATGTTGCGGGTGGTCAATGCGCTGCACCCATTTATTGACACTGGCCAGCGCCCCCGGCTGGTCGGGAATTTCATGTAAAAGGCCGAAACCGCGATCAATTTGATCGGATTGGATTTGACCGGTGATGGCCAAAACAGGCTGATTACACGCGTAAGCTGTGGATAAAGCAGCGGTGGCATTCAAAATGCCAGGGCCGGGGACAACGGTGAAGGCCCCAACTTTACCGCTCGAAATCGCATAGCCGAAGGCCATATAGGCGGCCCCTTGCTCATGCCGCGAATTCAGCACATTGATGCGATTACGGTTATCATACAGGGCGTCAAACAAATGGTTTAACTGGACCCCCGGCAGGCCGAAAATTGTATCCACGCCATTGGCGATTAAGGATTGCACGATGGCGCTGCCGCCCGTCATCCGGGTTGGCGGGTGTTTTTTCATTGTAAGAGCCTTATTCGGTATGGGGTTGTGGTTGCAGTGCCTGCCATATTTTCTGCGCATGAAGCGGTAAATCGAGATGCTGCACCCCGCGGCTGGCCAAGGCATTAAGCACGGCGTTGATGATCGGCCCCGGACCGCCAATCGAGGATAGCTCGCCAACCCCTTTGACATCCAGCAGACTGTGCGGACTTGCGGTCGGCCGCCAAGCCAGATCGAAATGCGGCATGTCGTCGGCGCGCGGCAGTTGATAGTCAAGCATCGACGCGTTGATCAATTGCCCGCTTTGATCGTAGTGCACGGCTTCCATCAAAACTTCGCCGATGGCCTGCGCCAGCCCGCCGAGAATTTGCCCCCGTGCGGCAGCTTCATTGATCACTCGGCCAAGGTCGTCGGTGCCGGTGAAGCGTTCGACGGAAACCTGCCCGGTGGCGGGATTAACGCTAACCTCAACCACGTAACAACCATTTGGAAAAGTGGTATGACGGCCTGTGAAATCTTCGTCACCAACGCAGCCTGAATGCATCCCAGGCGGCAATTGTTCCGGTGGAATTTCCGGCCAGCGAGTCACAATCTCGGCTAAACTTAACCGCCGGTCGGTGCCAATAATGTTGAATTGGCCGGCGGCATATTCAATATCGGCTGCCGCCGCCTCCAGCAAATGGCTTGCGGCTTGTTTGGCTCCATTGATCATCGTCTCGGCGGCCCGGTGCACGGTGTTGGCGGCAATCGGCATCAGGCATGAGCCGCCGGTGCCGCCACCAACGTCAAGATCATCACTATCGCCCTGGCGGACATGGATCAAATTGGCGTCAACACCAAGCGCTTCGGCCGCTATTTGCGCCAAAGTATCTTGGTGGGCCTGGCCGGAATCCTGGGTGCCGGTATAAACCTCAATGCTGCCGTCAGGCAGCGCCTGCACCCGCGAGCGTTCGGCGGTTGAGCCGCCGGTGGCGTGCATGTGGCTGCTGACGGCGATGCCGCGCAGCAGGCCGTTTGCCGCATCGGCTGCTTGCCGGCGTGCAAAGCCCAACCAATCAGCACGCCGCAAAGTATCATCGAACAGACCGATATAATCGCCGCCGTCGATTTCCTCGCCCATGGCGGTGTGATGGGGCAGAGCCTCGGCGGGGATCAAGTTACGCCGCCGAATCTCGGCACGGTCGATGCCAATTTGTGCCGCGGCAACGTCGATCAGCCGCTCCAATGTCCCCGCCGACTCAGGTTTCCCGGCACCTCGATAGGCATCCACCGGCACCGCATTGGTGAAAACCCCGCGAACCCGGTAATGCAGTCCCGGGATACGATAGCATTGGCTAAACACGCGCACGGCACCGGCCGTGACGATCATTGGCGCGACAGTGTTTAAAAATGCTCCGAGGTCGGCCAGCGCATTGATTTCAAAGGCCAGAAAATGACCGTTGGCGTCAAGCGCAAGGCGCGCCTGATCAACCCGCGCACGGCCTTGCACATCGGCTAAGAATGCTTCATTTCGGGATCCGACCCAGGCCGCGGTCCGGCCCAGCGCCCGGGCTGCAAAAAGGCATAATGCCTGTTCTGGATAGGGCCAAATTTTGACTGCGAAACTGCCGCCGACCGCCGGTGTCACAACCTGCATCTGAGCCGTGTCGACGGCTAAAATATCGGCTAAAGCCTCCCGCAGGGAAACAACCCCTTGGCTTGGCGTGATGAGGGTAAAACGGCTGCTTTCCGTATCGTAACTGGCAACACAGGCACGGGTTTCCATGGGCGAAATGGCAATCCGCGGATGATGGACAGTTAAGCTGACCACATGTGCTGCTTGGGCAAATTGCGCGACCGTTTCCGCCGCATTACCGACTTCCCAGTCAAAGGCCTGGTTATGGCTTGCTTGCGGCCAGATTTGCGGGGCCGCCTCGGCGACAGCGGCCTGCGGGTCATTGACCGCCGGCAAGGCGTCGATGTCAAAATCAATCGCCTCCATCGCATCGATCGCCGCGGCCTCACTTTCGGCCACGATCATGGCCATCGGCTGGCCGACATATTTAACCATGGTATCGGCCAAAACCGGCCGTTCCGGTTCAATCATCGGCTGACCGTCGAGGCTGTTTACCGCCACTCGCGAGCGCATCGGCGCGACCCCTGCGGCGCTCAAATCAGCTGCCAGGTAAATGCCTTTGACCCCGGCCATTCGGGCCGCATCTGTGATATTGATCCGGGTGATTTTGCCGTGGCTAACAGGCGAACGCAGAAACACGCATCGCAAGCTATCGGCCGGAACCAGGTCTTCGGTGAATTGAACCCGCCCCATAAGCAGCCGGTGATTTTTTTCGCCGATCATTTTTTTCCTCTTAGATCTCTGATGCCTGGATTGGGCCTGCCGATGACCTAAGGTCAGAGCGTCTCCATGACTGACAGTGATAATAGTAAAAAAGACAGTGATTTACCATGACCATCGAGACCTAAACTACCATTCACGCCTCCTTCGAGAACATCATCAATCACAAAATTCAACGCCGGTAAATTGGCCAGTTCATAGCGCGTAACTTTGGTTGCGCCGCGATGGACAAAGCAGGCCAGAACCCGCGCCTCCGTTAACTGTGTGCACAGCAGCGGGTAATCTTCATCATCATAGGGAATAACCGCAATATTGAGGCGGTTACCTTTATCGCCGGCGCGTGCGTGGGCGATATCGTACAGGCGTTTTGCCGGTGTGCGTGTAAGGCTCATGAGGGATCTCCTTAGGCGTCTAAGAAGCTGACGTTAACGGCAACTTTAGCCCGCGGCACAAGGGCCGAGGAGGTTTGAATTTGGGGGCTAACCTGTGTCCGTAAGCCGCCACCGCCTGCCGGCCCGCAACAATATAGGGCCGTGATCTCATCACTGAAGGCGTCGGCTTGGGCACGGTCCATGGTCCGAAATGCGCCGCGGATGCGGTATTCGCCATCAACGGGCCAATTTCCGCTCGCTTGTAGGTCGCCGGCATTGCCGTCGAACATTGAGATTGTGCCGATCAGATCAAACCGTGCTGGTTGGCTGACACCGCTGGCCGCCAGCCGGTCGCGCAGAATGGTAATGGCCAGTTCGGCGCGGGCCCGGGCGTTCGGGCCGACATAGCTTAATTCACCTTCAGCTAAAAACCCGCCGTCATAGGACAAGGTTGCTTTTAAGGTCGCTGGGGCCGGATGGCCGCGGGCACCCAAAACCTGCACCCTGTCGGCACCGGCATCGCTGACGCTCACCTGCATCAGATCAAGGGTCACATCAGGGGTCAGATAGGCGGCCGGATCGTGAATTTCATACAGCAGTTGTTCTTTGACGGTACGGCGATCAACAACCCCGCCGGTGCCGGCGGCTTTGGTGATCACGAGGCTGTTGTCGGAAGACAGCTCGGCGATGGGAAAGCCAACCTGATCCAGGCCGGCAACATCTTTGAGACCGGGGTCAGCGAAATATCCGCCAGTCACCTGACTGCCACATTCAACCAGATGACCGGCGCATGTGGCGGTCGCCAAAGCGGTTAAGTCATCGGCCGCAAGATTGAATTCATACATCGCCGGGCCGACCACCAAAGCCGGGTCGGCACACCGGCCGGTGACGACCACATCGGCACCTGCGGCGAGCGCCTGGGCAATGGGCGCGCCGCCAAGATAAACATTGGCGGCAAGCATCGCGCCGGCGGCGGCGGTCAAACCTTCAAGTGCCGGTAAGCGGCGCAATTCTTCCTCCGACATTACACCAATAAGATCATCACCTTCGACAATGGCGATCCTCAGGTCGGTTAACCCTTCTTGGTGTGCGAGCCGGGCGATCTTTTCTGCGGCACCGCGCGGATTTGTGGCTCCAAAATTAGAAATGATGCGAATCCCGGCCGCTTTACAATCAGCCAAAACAGGTCGCAAAAACTTCAGTAAGTTGGGGGCATGGCCGGCATCCGGATCACTTTGCCTTTGGCGTTGGGCGGCGGCCAGGGTGCGTTCGGCAAGGGTTTCAAAAATCAGATAGCAGGGCCCGGTGCGGTTTTTTAAATCCGCGACGACGGCAATGGCAGCATCAACACGGTCACCTGAAAAACCCGCGCCGCAGCCGATATGGATGGTTTTTTTTGTCATCGCTTAGCTTTCAGTTCGGCGGTCTGATGGCGCGTCGATGGTCACATAACCAGCTTGGCGGTCGTGTTCAATCAAGGCTTGGCTGCGCTGCGACGGATCGCCATGGCCGCCGCCGCCTGAGGTTTCTAATTGCAGACAATCGCCTTTTTGCAAGGCCAGTCCGGCAACTTTTGATGGCAACGCCTGCGTGCTGCCGTCGGCGCGTGTGAGCGTCAGCTTGCCGCCGCGCCCAGGTTGGCCACCGGCCAGTCCATAGGGCGGAATTTTAAATCGATCAAGATTTGCCGCGAAACTGCCCGTCGGGGCATCAAGGCGAAATCCGCGGAAAAGACCAAGGCCGCCGCGATAGGTGCCGGCACCGCCGGAATTAGGCAACAGGCCATAGCCGGTAAAGGTTATCGGATAATCGCCCTCAATCATTTCAATGGGCGAATTGGCGATGTTGTGAAAACCGCAAGAAAATCCATTGGCACCATCGCCTTCCGGATGTGCGCCCCAGCCACCACATTCTAGATCAAAGTAAACTTGCCGGCTGCCGTCGGCGTTGATGGCGTTGATCGCATAGGCATAAGAAACCCCGTAATAAGAGGCTGGAACACGGTCCGGCAAGGCTGCCGCAAACGCCCCCATGACGGCATTGACGATCCGATGTCCAACCGCCATGCGGTTGGCCACAGGCGCCGGATAAAGGGCATTAACCACCGTGCCTTCGGGAGCGTTCACAATGATCGGTCGATAACAACCGGCATTCGCTGGAACATCCCGGCCGATCGACATTAAAACACCGCAGATCACCGCTGAGCGGCTCATATTCAGGGTACAGTTAACAGGACCTGGCGCTTGCCGGCTGGAACCGCCCAGGTCGACGGTCAACTGATCGTCTTCAATGATCACTTCAGCGGCAATTTTTAAATTTGTCTCGGTATCAATGCCGTCATCATCGACCCAATCGGCAAATTCATAACGGCCATTGGGAATATCGGAAATAATCGCTCGCATGGCGGCTTCAGATTGATTCTGAATCCGTGTTGTGGCGGCGGCTAACCGTGCTTGGCCATAGCGTGCGCCAATCCGGCGTAGCGTTTGGGCGCCGGTATCAAGGGCCGCCAGCTGGGAGGCAAAATCACCGCCAACATTTTCCGGCTCGCGGCTATTGGCCAGCAACAGGTCAATGATGGCTTGGTTGCGGACCCCGGCGGTGACGATTTTCATCGGTGGGATGCGAAAGCCTTCCTGATGAATTTCGGTGGCCGAGGCGTCATAACTGCCGGGTGCGCCACCGCCGACATCGAGGTGATGCACCAGAATACCGACAATGGCGATGCGTTGACCGTCCAGGAAGACAGGTTTGAAGGTTTGAATGTCGGGCAGGTGCTGACCGCCACTATATGGGTCATTGGTGATGATGACATCGCCATCATCCCAATCGGCAAGCGGCAAGTGGTGGCTGATCAAATCCTGCAAGCAGGCGGCCATGGAGTTAAGGTGTACCGGCATCCGAGCGGCCTGGGCGACGCTAAAGCCGTCAGCGTCGAAAACGCAGGTCGAGTAGTCTAAGATTTCGCGGACCACCGATGACCGACTGGTGCGCCAGACCGTTACGCTCATTTCTTCTGCGGCAGACACCAGCGCATTGCGGATAACTTCGGTTTGAACAGCATCAATATCAGTCATGACGGACCTCGGTCGTGCTTAGATGGCTTGCAATCAAAGCCCCGTTCGGGGTTGTGATGAGCTGCCAATCGGGGGGAATGAAAAGCGTCGCATGGGGATCTTCAATTACCGCCGGCCCGGCAACCGTTGCTGCCGGCAGGTGATGGCGCGCAAACACATTGACGTCTTGCCAACGATCAAGGAAAACCTGCTGCTTTGCCGGATCAACGGTGATTTCTGCGGCAGCCGCGTCGGCCTGTAGCGGCTTTGTTAGGCGGCCGCTGGCGGTGAGTCGCAGGTTGACAATCTCGGGCGTTGCCGCCGGGTTGCTATGGGCATATTGCTGGTCGTGGTCATGGTGAAATTGCGCGACGCTGGCGGCTAGATCGGCCGGTGATTTGAGGGCCGTTGTGATCTCATAGGCCTGGCCGCGATAGCGCAAATCAATAGCTGCTTCCAGATAACGATCGCTTGCCGGGATCTCATCGGCGTCCAAGCGGCTGGTCGCCTCAGCTGTCATCGCCGTCAATAAACGCGTCAATTCGGCGATGGCGGCGGTGTCGGCAGGCATCGGGCAGGCGCGGATCAAATCATGGCGCAAGTCGGCGTATAGCATGCCCCACGCGCTCAGGGTGCCTGCATCACGGGGGAAAACAACTTTGCTGATGCCTAAGTCGGCGGCGGTCTCACACGCATGTAAGCCGCCGGCGCCGCCAAAGGCGACAAGCGCAAAGTCAGCCGGATCAAGACCTTTTTCAAACAAGCTTAAGCGAATCGCGCTGGCCATATGCGCCACCGTGATAGTCAGCACGCCATTGGCCGCAGCTTCGGTGGTTAAGCTTGCCGGGACCGCAACGTGCTGGCTGAGGGCGGTTTTGGCCGCTGCTTGATCCAAGTTCATGGTGCCGCCCAAAAACCGCTCTGGGGCAATCCGCCCAAGAACCACATTGGCGTCGGTGACGGTTGGCCGATTGCCGCCGTGACCATAAGCGGCGGGTCCGGGACGTGCACCGGCGCTTTCAGGGCCGACTTTCAGCGCGCCGACGTGATCCATTTCCGCAAGCGATCCGCCGCCGGCGCCAATGGTCCGCATTTCAACCATCGGCAAGCGCACCGGGCAGCCGCCAACTTCGCCTTGTGAGATCATCCGGGTGCGCTGGTTTTGCACCAAGGAGACATCATAACTCGTGCCCCCCATATCGACCGCAACCAGATTACCAAGGTCAAGTTGTCCGGCGATCGTTTCTGCTGCCAGCGCTCCGCCGCTTGGCCCTGAAAGCAGCAATCGCGCCGGCTCACGGGCCGCAACCGCAGGGCGGGCGACACCGCCGTTTGATTGTACCAAATAAACCGGTCGCTCAAATCCAGCCGCTGATAAGCGGGCTTCCAGACGGGCCAAATAATCGCCGACAACTGGCATCAAAAGGGCATTTAACGCCGTTGTCGAACTGCGCTCGTATTCACGAAATTCCGGACTGATATCGCTTGAAAGTGACAGGTGTAACGTTGGCAGGGCGGCGCTTATATGGTCGGCGATCTGGTGTTCATGGGCCGGGTTGGTATGGCTATGTAAACAGCAGATTGCCGCCGCCGCCACATCTAGCGAGGTTAACCGGTCAATCATTGCTGCCAGGCTTTCGGCACTGACCGGTGTTTCAACCGAACCATCGGCGCGCATCCGCTCAACAACGCCAAGGCGTTGGGCTCTGGGGATTAATAAAATCCGTTCCTCGGCCTTACCGGCGTAAATGTCCTGCCGCATATGGCGACCAATCTCGAGGATATCTTCAAAACCGGCGGTGGTAATCAGGGCGGCAGCGGGCAGCTTTTGTTCCAGGACCGCGTTGGTTGCGATGGTGGTCCCATGGATCAACATTGTTACTTGCGCAAACGTGAAGCCGAACAGTGTCGCGGCCTCGGTCATCCCGGTCAGCAGGCCAATGGATGGGTCGGCAGGAGTGGTTGGGGTTTTATGGGCAAACACCGCCCCGCTTTGCTCATCGAGGATTTGCACATCGGTAAACGTCCCGCCAATATCGACAGCAATCCGAACAGGTGCACTTGCAGCAATAGACATCGCTATTTTCCATTCCTTCAGGAGATGTTGACCGAGGAAACACCCGATCTGAGTTAAAAACCTTTATTTTAGACATCTGACCTTACGCTTGTAGCGGCGGCCATTTGCGCAACTCGGGGACGTCGACGGGTAAAAAACCCCAAACTTTTTATCGATACAGCATCGCGGTTTGCCTTCTGAAACCCAACGAGTAGAGTAGGGGCAATGGCTGGCTAAGTTCAATCCTAACAAACCCGCCCTTTTCCTCAACCAGGTTCCACACTAGATAAAGATTATGACTGATCAACTCTGCATCGCCGTTGCCCAATTGAACCCAACCCTTGGTCGGATTGACGACAACCTGGCCAAGTTGCGCGCCTGCCGTGCCGACGCGGCGGCGGCCGATCTGTTGATCGTGCCGGAGTTATTTGTCAGCGGTTATCCGCCTGAAGATTTGATTTTAAAGCCGCTGTTCATCGAGCAAGTGCAAACAGCCGTTGCTGCCTTTGTTGCGGAAACCGCCGATGGCGGTCCGGCGGTCTTGCTCAGCACCCCATGGCCCGATGATCGCGGTGCCGGGGTCATCAATGCCGTGCTGCTGATTGATGATGGTGAAATTACCGCCGTGCGGGCCAAAGTTGATTTGCCAAACTACGGCGTCTTTGATGAAAAGCGCGTCTTTAACGCCGGCGACATGCCGGGACCGATCAACTTTCGCGGGGTGCGTTTAGGTGTCCCGATCTGTGAAGATATTTGGAGCCCGGACGTGGCCGAATGCTTGCAGGAAGCAGGCGCGGAAATACTTTTGGTGCCGAATGGTTCACCGTTCGAGTTTGGGAAATTTGATCAACGCTTGAATTTGACGGTGGCCCGGGTCACCGAAACCGGGTTGCCGCTGGTGTATTTGAATCAGGTGGGGGGCCAAGATGAGTTGGTTTTTGACGGTGGCTCCTTCATCCTCAATGCCGATTGTGGATTGGCGCACCAATTGCCTGCTTGGCGCGAAGATGTGCGGATGACGCATTGGACCCGAACGGCGACCGGCTGGCACGTGGCCGCCGGAGCAACCGTGGCCATCGATCAGGGCTTGCAGGCGATCTATCAAGCCATGGTCTTAGGGTTGCGCGATTATGTGCAGAAAAATGGCTTTCCAGGCGTATTGCTGGGCATGTCCGGGGGCATTGACTCTGCTCTTAGCGCAGCTGTTGCCGTTGATGCGCTTGGGCCCGATAAAGTGCATTGCGTGATGATGCCGTCGCCGTATACCAGCCAAGACAGCCTGGATGATGCCGCCGCCGCGGCGCAGCTTCTGGGGGCAAAATTAGACACCATCAATATCGGCCCGGCGATGGCGGCGTTTGAGGAAATGTTGGCGCCGCATTTTCAGGGCACAAATAGCGGCATCGCCGAAGAAAATATCCAGTCGCGGTCGCGCGGCTTAACCCTCATGGCGCTGTCGAATAAGTTTGGTCATATGGTGCTGTCGACAGGCAATAAATCGGAAATGTCGGTTGGCTATGCAACAATCTATGGCGATATGTGCGGTGGCTACTCGGTTTTGAAAGATGTTTATAAACTGACGGTTTTTGAGCTGTCGCGTTGGCGTAACGAAACCTTTCCGGAAGGCGGTTTGGGGCCGCAGGGTGCGGTCATGCCGGAACGGATTATCGCTAAGCCGCCATCGGCAGAATTGCGACCGGATCAAAAGGATGAAGATTCCCTGCCACCCTACGAAGTGCTGGACGCAATTTTGAATGCCTTGATTGAAACCGAAATGCCGGTCGAAGACATTATCGCCGATGGCTATGACCGCGATACCGTGATGCGGGTTTGGCAATTGTTGGACCGGGCGGAATACAAACGTCGCCAAGCCCCACCAGGGGTAAAAATTACCCTGCGGGCGTTTGGCCGTGATCGCCGTTACCCGATCACCAATGCATTCCTTGGTGCCTACGCACGGGCGCAATAGGGTTTTTGATGCCGAGCACGGCCTTTTACAAAGCGGCGATTGGCAGTTTTGCGGTGCTCTGCGGGCAAAATTTAGCCGTCCGGAGCCCACACCGGGACCGGTAAAAATAATGAAAAAGTCACTTTTTATTGGGAATAACGTCGAAAAAGCTTGTGTTATTGGCAAATGTTAGCATATGGGGTGCACATGCATCGAGCGGCGGTGCGATTGTGAACGAGGCGTAAAATGGCGACTGGTACTGTTAAATGGTTTAACCCAACCAAGGGTTTTGGTTTCATCGAGCCGAGCGAAGGTGGTCCAGATGCCTTCGTTCATATCTCAGCGGTTGAGCGGGCCGGTCTGAGCACCCTGAACGACGGCCAAAAAGTTGAATTTGAATTGGTCGCTGGTCAAAAGGGTCGATCAGCGGCAGAGAACTTAAAAATCCTCGACTGATTGAATACCAATCATCGATACAAAGAGCCCGCGCAGTGTCGCGGGCTTTTTTAATTCGTGAAGCTTAGATCGGCAAAACAGGTTGCGCAGGCAAAGATTGCCAACAGTGGACGCCGCACGGGCATTATGTTATGCCCCTCGGCATGGTGATAACGGCAAAAGATTTGGTGTAGGGGGAGCGTGTCATGGCCAGCTTGGCAATGCGACGCATTATTGGGATTTCAATCGAAAACTTGGGCGCGATTTAAAATCAGATCCGCACCGGACGCCATGGCAACCGCGCTTTCATTCGGCCAGCCGTCGCGCGGGGCCACAAGGCGCATATCCAAAAGACCGCAATTCAGCATTGCTCGCGCTGCCGCACCAATATTTTCGCCAAGCTGTGGCTCGACCAAAATGACTGCCGGTGATGGTGCATCGGCACCTTCAAAAAGCCCACGCTCTGTCTCACCCATGGCTATACCAACGCTGTCGCACCATTGCGCAATAGTTTGAAGGTCATGCTATCGGCCAAGGCCATCACAGAGGCATCAATGATATTTGGTGACACCCCAAAGGTGCGCCAAATCAGGCCCACCTCATCACCGCTTTCGATCATAACCCGGGTTGTTGCATCGGTACCGTCACCATCGGCACTGGGCTGCAAGATTCGCACCTTGTAGTCAATTAAACGCACCCCACTCAGTTCGGGATACAAACTCTCCAACGCTTTCCTGAGCGCCATATCAAGGGCGTTAACAGGGCCATTGCCAAGCGCCACCTCAAGGCGCTGATGGCCGCCAACACGAATGCTCACGGTGGCCTCGGATTCCAATACCAATTTGCCGCGGGCATTAAAGCGCCGTTCATCCATCACCCGAAACCGCTCGATGGTAAAAAATTCCGGCACTTGATCCATCATCCGGCGGGCCAACAACTCAAAGCTGGCCTCGGCATTATCAAAAGCATAGCCTTGGTGTTCTTTTTCCTTCACCTCGTCGACCATCCGCTGCAGTTTCGGATTGTCGCTGTTGATGACCACATCAAGTTCCTGCAAACGCGCAATAATATTGGCGCGGCCTGCCTGGTTGGAGACAACAATATTGCGTTGGTTCCCGATAACAGCAGGATCAATATGTTCATAGGTTCGCGGATCTTTATTCACCGCCGAAACATGCAGGCCACCTTTATGGGCAAAAGCTGCGGCACCGACATAGGCCGCATGCTCATTGGCCGGCCTATTCAAGCGGTTATCCAATATCCGCGAGAGCTTGGTTAGACCTTTCAAGCCGGCGTCATCGATACCAATGTCATAGCCGAGCTTGAGCCGTAAGGTCGGGATCAAGGAGATTATATTGGCATTCCCGCAACGTTCGCCCAAGCCATTGATCGTGCCCTGCACCTGCCGACACCCTGCGCGCACCGCTGCCAGCGAATTTGCAACCGCGTTTTCCGTGTCGTTATGGCAATGAATACCGAGACGATCACCTGGCACATGGGCGCTGACTGCTTTGACGATATCATAAATTTCATGCGGTAAAGTGCCGCCATTGGTATCACACAGCACCACCCAACGCGCCCCTGCTTCCGCAGCGGCCATGGCGCAAGCAAGCGCATAGTCTGGATTAGCTTTATAACCGTCAAAAAAATGCTCACAATCAAACATCGGCTCAAAGCCGCGGGCGGCGGATGCGGCGATACTATCGGAAATCATTTGAATGTTTTCTTGGCGGTCGATCTCCAACGCGACATCGACGTGAAAGTCCCACGTCTTACCGACCAAACAGTTGGCCGCTGCCTTCGCATCAAAAAGCAGCGCCAAGCCGGGATCATTGTCGGTGCTTCGGCCTGGCCGGCGAGTCATCCCGAAGGCGACCAACTTGGCATTCCTCAGGGGCGGCGGGTCTTGAAAAAATTGATCGTCCGTTGGGTTAGCGCCAGGCCAGCCACCTTCGATATAGTCGATGCCAATTTCATCAAGCGCCCGAGCAATGGCTTTTTTATCCACCACCGTAAAATCAACACCGCGGGTTTGCCCACCGTCACGCAGGGTGGTGTCAAGAAGGTAAACGCGATCAGCTGTCATGGTTCCATCCTCAGTTTCTTTTTTGTTTTAAGAGCTGCGCCGCCAGGTCGTCCCAGCGGGTCCGTCTTCAAGCTCGATCCCTGCCGCTTTTAGATCGTCTCTGATTCTATCCGCACCGGCAAAATCCCGTGCTGCCCGGGCCGCGGCTCGGGCGGCGATTTGCGCCTCAATATCACTTTCTTGTTGGCCGGCGCCGGCGGTGAACCAAACTTCCGGATCAGCTTGCAGCAAGCCTAACAACAAGCCCCCCGCCAGCAGTTCGGCCTTCAGCCGGGCACGGCTGTCATCATCGCTTGCCTTGTTCAAACCACCGGCAATCTCATGTAGTCGAGAGATCGCCAGCGGCGTGTTTAAATCATCGGCCAAGGCCGCAACAACCGTTGCCGGTGGCGGCGCCGGCTGCACAGCGATCGCCGTCACGCTGCGCAACGCCTGGTAAAAGCGATCCAGCACGGCTTTTGCCTGCGCCATGGCGGCGAATGAAAAGTTCAGTGGCGCCCGATAATGCCCTGTTAATAACGCAAACCGAATAACTTCCCCCGGGAATTTTGCCAGCAAGTCATGAACGGTATGAAAATTGCCAAGCGATTTAGACATTTTCTCGCCGTCCACCGTCACATAGCCATTATGCATCCAAATATTGGCCATGGCCGCAGTTCCATGGGCGCAGCGGCTTTGGGCAATTTCATTTTCATGATGCGGGAAAATCAAATCCAGGCCACCGCCGTGGATATCAAAGACCTCACCCAAATATTGCCGGCTCATTGCCGAGCACTCAATATGCCAACCAGGACGTCCCCGCCCCCAGGGACTATCCCATCCCGGGGTATCGTCATCGGACGGCTTCCAGAGCACAAAATCCGCCGGATCCCGCTTATAGGGAGCGACTTCAACCCGGGCACCAGCAATCTGTTCATCACGGTCACGGCCGGACAGCTGCCCATAATCGGTCATGCTGGGAACACTGAACAGCACGTGCCCTTCAGCTGCATAGGCATGACCCAAAGCAATGAGTTCTTCAATCATCGCCAGCATTTGTGTGACGTGGTCAGTGGCGCGTGGCTCAACGGTTGGCGGCAAGGCACCGATGGCGCGCATATCTTGTTGAAATATTTTCGCCGTTTCGGCGGTGATTTCTGCAATCGTCGCGCCGCTGTTACGGGCACGTTGGTTAATCTTATCGTCGATATCGGTGATGTTTCGCACATAAGTCACCTTTGCCGCCGGATAGACGGCCTGCAGCAAGCGGAATAAAACATCAAAAACAACCACCGGACGCGCATTGCCGATATGGGCGAAGTCATACACTGTCGGGCCACACACATAGAACCGAATATGCGCGGGGTCGAGCGGCACAAAGACGGTTTTTTCACGGCGTAATGAATTATAGAAGTGTAGCTTCATGGCACAGGCTCCAGTGCTGCTGCAGCAAGGATGAGAAGGGAAAAGA
>QCEM01000028.1 GCA_003280605.1 SAR116 cluster bacterium AG-355-O21
ATCCATTCGGCAAGATCCCAGAGCTAAAGTTTGCAGCTGCAAAATTGCAAAAGCAGACCTCTTTGGCCGCTGAATAGAGTCTTCTTGGCCCCCTTAACTTTCGGTGGCCCATAACTTTAGAAGAGTGATGCTGCATGTCTGCGCGCCGGTGCCCTGCCCTATTTCGCCCTGGAAATGCGACCACGATTGATCAGTTCGTCACGGATTTACGGACCCGCCGCTGGCAGGTGGCCGAAACTCATCTGACCCTTGATAACGCTGCCATCGACGCCGATCTGATTGTGCTCCGCGCAGAGACCGGAACCGCGGCGCCTAGCCGCGATACAGCGGCGGCACTTCGTGCGGCGCGGGCCCGCGGCGTGGCGATTTTAATTGAAGCAGAATTTGAGTATTTTGATGCTTGGGCCGCAGCTTTGGCCACACCCCCAAGCTTACTTGCCGCAAGCATGTCGGCGATATGGCAATGGTGGCGGCCGGGACGCATGGTCGAGGAGCTGGTCCAAAACACCGCCGCAGACCAGGTCCGGGATGTGGTCATCGGCGTGCATTGGACCCTCGTCATGACCGATCGTGGCTGCGGCTTGGCCCAGACTCCGGCCAAAGGCACGCCGGGCTTTCGCGCCCTCAATTCCGGCAGCGGCCTTCGGGGACGCCGCCTCGATCACCTGGCCGCTTGGGCCAGAACGCACAATCCGTTGGCACGGGCGATTGGGATGGCGGCGATCAATGCCGGCCTGAACATTGATATAACCGGCCACAGCGAAGAAGATGGCTTGACCGCAACCGCCGCCGGCAGCGGCGACGGACCAACTGTTATTATCGGCCGGTTCCCGGGGCTTGAGCAGAAACTTCCTGGCGCGTTGGTGATTGAAAAGAACCCTGGGCCAAATGACCTGCCCGCAGAAGCTGCAGATAATCTTATTCCTGGGTGCGGTGCGCTGTTCTTGACCGCCTCAACCTTTGTGACGGCCACAACCGACAACCTTTTAGCACTGAATGAAGGCCATGCGCCGGTGACAATGGTCGGCCCAGGCACACCGCTTAGCCCGCGATTACATGCCTATGGCATTGATCGACTGGCCGGCTTCGTGGTGCAGGATGCCGAGGCCGCCCGGCAGGTGGTCAAAGAAGCCGGGGGTGCCCGCCAGCTGCGCCCGCACGGGCAACTTTGCACCTTGCGCGGCCATGCCGATATCAGTTTACAGCCCCATCGCAAGTAAGCGCTCGGCTTCGATCAAATCTTCCGGTCGGTTAACGTTGAAAAACGGGTCTCCAATGTCATTGTTGAATTCCACATAGGCAAGCCGATAGCGGATCGTCCATAGGTCAACTTTCCGCACCCCCTTTTCAACGACCGCACGGCGCAATTCTTCGCGCAGGTGCACCGGCCACAAGCCGACAACCGGATGTGGCCTGCCGTAGGAGGCGGCGCAAATCAATTCCGGCCCAAGGTCTGCAACCACGCGCAAAAATTGCTGCACCAAATTAGCCGGCAAAAACGGTGCATCGGCGGCGACGGAAACCACAAACTGGCTGTTTGGGTGATGGGTTGCGGCCCAATCCAAAGCCGCCAAAACCCCCGCCAACGGCCCCGCATAATCGGGAAGCGGATCGGCGACGATCGGATGGTCATAGTCAGAAAATCGCTGCGGATCACCATTGGCATTGATGATGACGTTTTCGACTTGCGGGGTAAACCGCTCCAGCACGTGCTGCAGCATCGGTTTATCGGCCAAGTTGATAAAGCTTTTCTCGACCCCATCCATACGCCGTGATAAGCCGCCGGCCAAGACCACGCCAACAATATCGTTCGGTCCGATCAGCTCTGGCTCGGGAACAATCATAAATCGTCATACCTTCAAATTTTGATCAAAACTCTCATCGTCAATATCGTCATCATGGTCAAAAACCAGGCGATCGGCGCCGGATAGAATGATAAAGCGTTTACCGCGCGCACGGCCAATTAGGGTCAGACCGGTTTGCCGGGCCAAGGCCACGCCCCAGGCCGTGAAACCGGAACGGGAAATCAGGATCGGGATTCCCATCTGCACCGTTTTAATGACCATTTCACTGGTGAGACGACCGGTGGTGTACATGATTTTATCGGCCGCTGGAATGGCGTCTAAAAACATACATCCGGCGATTTTATCAATCGCGTTATGGCGGCCAACATCTTCCATATAAATCTGCGGTTGGTGTTGGTGGCACAGCACGCAGCCGTGGATTGCTCCGGCACTTAAATACAGGCTTGGGGTGGTGTTGATGGTTGCCGTCAATTGCCGCAACCACCGTGTATGCAGGCGTGCTTCCGGCGGCAAGCTGACATCCTCAAGCGCTTCCATCAAATCGCCGAAAACCGTGCCTTGCGCGCAGCCCGAGGTATGGGTTTTCTTTTTCAACTTTTCTTCAAAATCAGTTTTTCGCCGGGTCCGCACCACAACCACTTGCAGGTCAGCATCATAGTCAATCGCGGTGATCTGATCATCGGCCCGCAACATATTTTGATTGCGCAAATAGCCGACCGCCAACTGCTGTGGGAAGTCACCGATGGTCATCGCCGTGACGATTTCCTGCGCGTTTAAAAAAATCGTCAAAGGCCGTTCAACAACAACCCGCAAGTCAATAACGTTTCCGTCCTGGTCACGGCCACTCACTGCTTCGCTTAAATCCGGATGATCCGGATCAGGTTGGATCAGATAACGATGGGCGCTTTTGGCGGTCATAGCTTTGCTTCCCCCGCTCACTTGAATGTGAGCCATGCATTCTTTCTTTTCACGTTATATATGGTGGTATATAACGCATTGGAAAGACTTCTGTAATGTTGCTTGGCAAGGGAACTGCGTCAATGATTGACCCGTTTGGCCGTCTCGTCTCTTACCTGCGTGTCTCGGTGACGGACCGCTGTGATTTCCGATGTGTCTATTGCATGTCGGAAAACATGACATTTCTGCCAAAGAAAGATCTCTTGACCCTTGAGGAGCTGGAGCGTTTATGCGCTATTTTTGTGCGCCTTGGGGTCAAGAAATTGCGCATTACCGGTGGCGAGCCATTGGTGCGCCGGAATATCATGTCGCTGTTCGGCGGACTGGGTGCAATGCTGGATGGCGACGGCTTGGAAGAACTGACCCTGACCACCAATGGCAGCATGTTGTCAAAATATGCCGATGACTTAGCTGCCGCCGGTGTTCGGCGTGTGAATATCTCCCTCGACACTTTGGATCCGGGGAAGTTTTTAGAAATCACCCGTTGGGGCCGGTTTGACCGCGTGATGGAAGGTTTAACCGCCGCTGAACAGGCCGGGCTGAAAGTGAAAATTAACGCCGTCGCAATGAAGGGCGTTAACGATGACGAACTGGTCGATATGGTGGCGTGGAGCCATGAACGCGGTCACGACATCACCTTTATCGAGGTGATGCCGATGGGAGAGGTCGGCGAACATACCCGGCTGGATCAATACTTGCCGCTGTCACAGGTGCGCCGCAACTTGGCGGCGCGATACACCCTGAGCGATATCCCGCTCGATACCGGCGGCCCGGCGCGTTATGTGCAGGCGGCGGAAACAGGCGGCCGAATTGGCTTTATCACCCCGCTGACCCATAACTTCTGCGAAAGCTGTAATCGGGTGCGTCTGACCTGTACCGGCATGCTCTATATGTGCCTGGGCCAAGATGACGCCGTTGATCTGCGGGCGGTGCTGCGGGCCAGCACCAGCGATGACGCGGTGATTGAGGCCATCCATGCGGCCATCGCCGCCAAGCCGAAGGGCCATGATTTCATCATTGACCGTAAAAACCATGGCCCCGCCGTAAGCCGTCATATGAGTGTCACCGGCGGCTAAACGCCGCCGATACCCCGGCAGTTTACCACGCCCAATAACGGTTGGCCGCGCGGCAACGCCCTGTTGGTCGACGATATGGTTGCTGCTTTCAAATATTTCATCTGCTGGGCGATCATGCTAGGCACTTAACGGGGCACGGCCCCCACCGCTTGCGCCGGTGCGGATTTCCTTAACGTCATGTTGGTTGAATGCAGAAGTCGGTTTTTTTCGCAGTCAAAGCCGTTTTAAGCGCAGGTTTGATAACCTATCTGACCTGGAGCCTTGATTTTGCGGCGATCACCGATGCGATTGCCAATATCTCACCGCTTTCGGTGCTGATCTGTACGCTGATTTTGTTCGCACAAATTTTTGTCCTGGCATTTCGCTGGCACCTGATTGCCCGCGCCGCTGATGCCGCCCTCGGGTTTTTGAACGGCTTGCGGATTCTGTTCGCGGCAATGTTTTTCATGCAAGTGCTGCCAAGCAGTGTTGGTGGTGACGCCGTGCGGGTTTTCATGGCCCATCGACGCGGCATTGCTCTTGCACCGGCAACCTCTGTCGTGTTGATGGATCGGGCCGTCGGCTTAACGTCGATCATTATTCTGATGGGCTTGTTTGGGCATTTGATCACACGCCAAATGTCGGTTGATCAAAAATGGCTGGTCCAGACGTTGCCGTTTCTCGCCTTGGCGGCAATCGTTATCGGTTTTGTTTTATTGCCGCGCATTATTAGCTTTCTGTCACGCTGGCGGTGGGCCAATAAAATTGTCCAGTTGTTAACGCAAATGAACAATCTGGTGCGGCTACCGCGGATTGCGTTACAAGCCTTCACGATCAGTTTTTCAAGCCATGCAATGACGGCGGCGGCAGTTTGGGTGCTGGCCTCGGACCTGGTCCCCGAAATCAGCTATTTCACGATTTTGGCGTTTTTACCGCCGGTGGTCCTGCTGATGATTTTGCCAATCACCATTGCGGGCTGGGGATTGCGGGAAAGTATCATGGTGGTGTTTTTTCAGCTCAGCGGTTATGACGCTGCCGATGGTCTGATCGTGTCGGTCCTGTGGGGGCTGGCAACCATCTTATCAACGCTCCCAGGGGCGCTATTTTGGCTGTTGACGCGGGATAGCAATGATCGCTTGCCGCCATCCGAGGCCGCCCCGCCACCACGCACCGAGCCATCCTGACCGCGTAGCGGCCAGCAATGATGTTATCAATTGGCAAAATGTTGGCGCTCCTGCTAGCCTCCAGCTAAGATCACGACAGCCAAACAACCACCACCATAAGCAGCAGTGGAAACCTCATTTGACATGACGCGTATCGCTTTTATAGCCGCTGATAGCGCCGATGCACAAACAGCTCTCAGTGAATTGAACCAGCGTTATGCGGCGGTCAATGCCGAAGACGCGGATGTTATTGTTGCCCTGGGCGGCGATGGCCAAATGCTACAGACTCTGCGAGAGACCTTCCATCGGGACGTCCGCGTGTTCGGGATGAATTGTGGCACCGTCGGCTTTTTGATGAACGCCTACCGCGTCGATGACCTGCCGGAACGCATCGCTGCTGCCGATGAAGTGATTATTCATCCCTTGCAGATGGTCGCAACGGATGCCGCCGGCAAGCAAACAACGGCAATGGCGATCAATGAGGTTTCGGTTCTGCGGCAAACGGCGCAAGCAGCAAAGATCCAAATTTCAATTGATGACGTTGTTCGCCTACAGGAAATGATCTGTGATGGCGTGCTTGTGGCAACCGCTGCCGGAAGTACGGCCTATAACCTATCGGTACATGGCCCTATTCTGCCCCTTGGTGCCAATATTCTGGCCCTCACCCCGATCAGCCCGTTCCGGCCACGGCGCTGGCGCGGTGCCGTGCTGCCGGCGCCGGCACATATCAGATTTGACATTCTCGAGGCCCATAAACGGCCGGTCAGTGCGGTTGCTGATTCTGCTGAAATGCGCGACGTGGTGCGCGTCGAAATTCACCAAGACAGCGAGATTTCATTGCGGTTGCTGCATGATCCAGACCACAATCTTGAGGAGCGCGTTCTGATGGAACAGTTCGCACCCTGAACACCTGCTTAATGCCTGCCGCTTTAAGGAGAATCACCTATGTCCTTCCGTTCACTGCTGACAGCCTCTGAACCGCAGCTCG
Source organism: SAR116 cluster bacterium AG-355-O21 (assembly GCA_003280605.1). GTDB lineage: Bacteria > Pseudomonadota > Alphaproteobacteria > Thalassobaculales > Thalassobaculaceae > TMED26. The sequence goes on from QCEM01000028.1 coordinate 5,969, forward strand.
GCACCATGGTGGCCGAGTTTGCGACTCCTGGCATTGGCCATATTCTGAAAGCTGCCGATCTTGATTTTGGCTTCCTTGATATGGAGCATAGCGGCTTTGGCATGGGGGATCTGAAAACCATGCTGAGCTATTTTCAAGCGGCTGATTTACCTGTCATCCTGCGGCCACCGTCAAAATCAAGCCACCATCTGTCACGCGCACTTGATGCCGGTGCCGACGCCTTATTGCTGCCGATGGTAAATTCGGCGGCCGAAGCAACAGATCTGGTGGCGGCGATTAAATATCCCCCCGAAGGGGTTCGCAGTGTCGCCCTTGGCTTTGCCCATGACCGGTACACCGGCGGTGACGCCAAAGCGAAGCTGACGGCGGCCAACCAAAAGACCGTCCTGATCCCGCTGATTGAAACCCGCGCCGGTCTTGACGCCGTGGAGGCGATTGCTAAAGTTAACGGCGTCGATGGGCTGTGGATTGGGCATTTTGATCTGTCGGCCAGCATGGGGATCCCAGGTGCCTTTGACGATCCCCGCTTCCTGGCCGCCGTCGATCGTATTGCCGCCGCCGCGAAAGCTGCCGATATCCCCCTTTGCCAATTGGTTGGCAGTGCCGATGATGGCCGTCAAATGATCGCCAAAGGGTTTCACATGATCTGTTATGGCATCGATAGCGGGCTGTTGCGCGATGCTTTGGCGGCGGGCATAGCCCAGATTAGGGCTGGCAGCACTTAACGGCAGATAACTCAAAATCGGAAAATCGTTTTCAAAATCCTGCGTTACTTAAAAGGAAAAATTCATGGCCCGTCGATTTCGTATTGGTCTTAGCCCGACCCTCGACCCCAGTCGCGGCAGGTTGCAATTTCCCAGCTATGATGTGAGTGAACTTGCCAATGATGACCGTTTCGAGCTGGCCTATTTCGACGCCGCAAGCCCTCTTGCCGCCGCTGATTTAATCGGCTTCGATGCCCTCGTTTTGCTGGGCGAGCGGATGGCTGCCAATAGTTTTCCAGGCGATGGCCGCTTGCAGTTGATTGCCCGCATGGGAGTCGGCTATGATACCGTTGATGTCTCTGCCTGTACCGCCCATGGCGTGGCGCTGACAATCACCCCTCCGGCTGTTGCCCGGCCAATGGCAGTGGCGACCCTCAACTATCTGCTGACTTTGGCCAATAAAATGCTGGTCAAAGATCGCCTGACTCGTGCCGGTCCAAGCGGTTGGGCGGAACGCACCAATCACCATGGTATCGGCTTAATTGGCCGCACCTTTGCAATGGTCGGGCTGGGCAATATTGGCCGCGAAACGTTAAAGCTGATCAAGCCGCTGGACATGAACGTCATTATCTGCGACCCGGCGTTGAGCGCCGATGATGCTGGCGAACTGGGGGTCAGCCTATGTGATCTGGAGACGATTTTCCGCGATGGAGATTTTGTCAGCCTGCACTGCCCCTTGACCGATGAGACACATCACCTTGTGAATGCTGAAAAATTAGCGCTGATGAAACCAACGGCCTATTTGATCAATACCGCGCGCGGTCCGGTGGTTGACCAAGCAGCACTGTATCAGGCGCTGATCAACGGCCAAATTGCCGGCGCCGGCCTGGATGTTTTGGACCCGGAGCCCTCGGCCGCCGATGAGCCGATTGCCAGCTTGGATAATGTTGTTCTGGCCCCCCACGCGCTCGGTTGGACAGATCAAATGTTCGCCGGAATGGCCGCCGTTAATCTGGCCGCCATTCGGGCCGTTGCAGCCGGCCAAAACCCCGAGTTTGTGGTCAATAAAGATGTTCTGACGCGGGCTGATTTTCGCGCCAAATTAAGCCGTTGAGGGACATGCAAATGACGCCAAAGAAAGTTCTCGTGATTGGTGCCTCGGGTGTGATTGGCGGCGCCCATATCCGCAATCTTGCCGGCCGTGACGAGGTTACCGCCCTAGCGCTGTCTCGGCGACCCGAAGAACCCACGGCTGCCAACGTCAGCGCACTGGCCATGGATCTAAGTGCGCCTGCCCAGGTTGATCATCAAGCCCTCGCAGATGTAAGCCATATGGTCTTTGCAGGTTTCATCGAAACCGGCGATATGGCCAGCCAGCGGGCACCCAACCGGGCCCTGTTTGAGGCGGCACTAGATTTGGTCGAACAGGCGTGTCCAAAGCTTGTGCATGTGACCTTACTGCAAGGCATGAAGGCCTATGGAAGCCATCTTGGTGCCTTTAAAACCCCCGCCAAAGAAACTGACCCACGGCTGCCGGGCGGGCATTATTACGATGACCAGCATGACGCCCTCAGTGCCCGCGCCGATCGCTTAGGCTGGCGTTGGGCCGTGCTCAGACCACATGTCGTGATCGGCCCTGGGCGACGCTCACCCCAAAATCTTATTGCTGTCTTAGGCGCGCTGGCGAGTGTCTTAAAAGCCCGCGGCGAGCCGCTGTATTTCCCCGGTCCGGAGGCCGCTTGGCTGCCTGTTTACCAAGCAACCGATGCCGACTTACTGTCACGGGCAATCGACTGGGTTGGCGACACGCCGGCAACTCACGGCGAAATTTTCAACATAACCAATGGTGATTTCTTTCGCTGGCAAAATCTGTGGCCAACATTGGCGGCGGTTTTTGACATGCCTGCAGCGCCGCCACGCGATGTCCGCTTGACCGAGGCGATGGCCGATGCCGACGGGCTTTGGGATCGCCTGGTGGAGGAGCATGGGCTGGTTGCTAACCGGCTTTCCGAAATGGTTTCCTGGGGGTTTGCCGACTATGTTTTTAACACGACATGGGATGTTATGGCCGATACCCTGAAATGCCGACAGTTCGGCTTTTACGAGTTTATCGACAGCGAACAAATGTTAGTTGATCGTCTGATTGAAATGCGTCGCTTACGCATCATCCCTTAACCTTGGAAACGCGCCATGACCTCACCTGCGTCGCAGCCTCTCGGCACAACCGTTATTGTCGCCAATCATTTTCAAAATGAAAACTGTCATCCAGACGGCAAAATAAAAGTTGGCATTGGTGCCGACAGTGACTGGCGATGGCAGCGGTTAGACAATGCTAAAAAACTGTTTGCAGCGGCTCGCAACGTCGCCATGCCAATCGTTCATGTGCGCTTGGCGGTGCCGGCCGATTTCAAGGGTGTGGTTGCCAATACGACGTTGATCCGTGAATGGCTAAAGCTCGGCGCCTGGCGCGAAGGCACCTGGGGTGTGGAGTTTATTGACGGCCTCGCACCAACCGCAGACGAATATGTGGTCACCCATACCCGCAACAGCGGTTTTCATAATTCCACCCTGGAAGAGGTGCTGTTCTCACTTGGTGCCCGGCATCTGATTTGCTGCGGTGTGTCGACAGCTTACACAGTCGAAGCAACGGTGCGCCATGGTACCGATATTGGCTATGAGGTGACGGTCGCAAGTGATGCCTGCTCAACAGCCACGGCCGAACAGCACACCGCCGCACTGGCAGCCATGGCACCGTTAGCCGAGATCAAAACAGTTGCCGAGATCGTCGCCGGCTTTTGAGCCGGGACGAGATGTTTACCCACACACTTGCTGCCGGGAGCCAAGCTGATGACAGACAATCTTTTTCAAGCAGATCTTTTAGACGGCCGGGTTGCACTGGTGACAGGTGGTGCAACCGGAATTGGCCAGGCAATCAGCCGCCGCTTGGCACAATTGGGGGCCAAAGTCACCATTGCCAGCCGCAATCCAACGGCCTTGCAGGACGCCTGCGAAAGATTTCGGCGTGACGATGACCTCGACATCGCCTGGAAACGTCTCGACGTGCGTGAAGACGGGCAGGTGAAAATGGTCATTGACGAGGTTGCAGCCGCGCATGGCGGCTTAGATATTCTCATCAATAACGCGGCCGGCAATTTCATCTGTCCAACCGCTGAATTATCACCTAACGGCTGGTGCGCCGTGATTGATATCGATCTTAACGGCACCTTTTATTGCTGCCGCCATGCCTATCCGTATCTACAAGCCTCTCAGAGCGGTGGCCGGATCATTTCCATCAGCACAACCCGCGCCAACACCGGATGGCCAGGGGCCGCCCATGCAGGGGCCGCCAAAGCCGGCATTCAATCGTTGATGCGGGCATTGGCGGTGGAATGGGGCAACGACGGGATCCGCGCCAACTTTATTTCCCCTGGTCCCATTGCCGGCACTGTTGGCGTTCAAAAGTTATATGAAGACCTTGGCCGCAGCGAAGAAATGCGTGCCCAAACGCCCATCGGTCGATTTGGCGAAGCCGATGAGATTGCCAACGCCGTTGCCTATCTTGCCTCGCCCGCAGGTGATTATATCACCGGCGCCGAACTGGCCATTGACGGCGGCCGGCAATGGAATTTCGGTGTCTAGCGCGGCGCTAGCCCGCGTGGCTGGCCCGGATAGCGCTGATTGATGTGGTCGGCGTAATCGCTTCGGGATCGGTTTTGACATGAATGATGGCGGGCAGGCCGCTTGCTTCTGCAGCTTTGAAGGCATCGGCAAATTGCGCCGTATCGTCCACTGTCGCCCCAAAGCCACCGTAAGCACGACCAAGGGCGGCAAAATCCGGATTGCGAAGATTGGTTGCATGTTCGCGCCCCGGGTAGTGTTTTTCTTGATGCATCCGGATGGTACCGAACATGCCATTATCAACAATGACATTGATGGTTGGGGCTTCATATTGCATGGCGGTTGCAAGCTCTTGGCCATGCATCATGAAGCAGCCATCGCCGGCAAATGCCACCGCAGTACGCTCCGGGCAGGCGATTTTTGCCGCAATCGCGGCCGGCACCCCATAGCCCATCGAGCCGCAGGTCGGCGCAAGTTGCGTGCGATAGCCTTTATATTGAAAATACCGATGCACCCAGGTGGCATAATTGCCGGCGCCATTGCAGATGAATGCATCATCCGCCAAGTGCCCGTCAAGCCAGCGTACGACCTCGGCCATTTGCACACGGCCGGCGGTTGCAATGGGTTTTAAAGTGTCCAGATAAGCTGCCTTGCCGGTTGCCAAGCGCGCCGCCCAAGCAGCGCCGTCAACAGGCCGCAGCGCCCGTGCTGCCTTAGAGAAAGTCCGCGGGCTGGCCATGATTGCCAACTCCGGACGGTAAACCCGGCCAATTTCCTCGGCACCTGGATAGACATGGATGAGTTTTTGTTTTGGGCTCGGAATCTCCAACAGCTCATAGCCGCCGGTGGTCATTTCCCCCAAACGCGAGCCGACAACAAGTAAAACATCGGCCTCGGCGACCATCGCCCCCAAGGTTGGGGACACCCCGATGCCGACATGACCGACATAGTTCGGTTGGCGATTATCGAAATAATCCTGACAGCGGAACGAGGTTCCAACCGGCAAACCGTTTGCCGCTGCAAAAGCTTGGAAGTCGGCGCATGCTTGCGCGTCCCAAGCACCGCCGCCGACAATCGCCAGCGGCCGTTCAGCGGTTGCCAGCATTTGCCGCAAACGCGCCATATCATCGCCCCCAGGATGTGCTTCAACAACATGCGCCGCCTCGGCAGCGGCCGTTGATGTGACGTCACGTAACATATCCTCCGGCAAAGCCAGCACGACCGGCCCTGGACGGCCAGACATGGCGGTGTGAAACGCCCGGCTGATATACTCCGGGATCCGGTCGGCGATATCAATTTCAGCAACCCATTTGGCCATTTGGCCAAACATCCGGCGATAATCGATCTCTTGAAAAGCTTCGCGTTCCGCCTGGTCGCGGGCGACCTGCCCCACCAGCAAGACCATCGGTGTGGAATCTTGAAAGGCGATATGCACGCCGGCACTGGCATTGGTCGCCCCTGGTCCGCGGGTGACCATGCACAGTCCCGGTCGGCCGGTGATTTTGCCATGTGCTTCGGCCATCATCGCGGCACCGCCTTCTTGGCGACACATAACCGTTTTAACGCTGTTGGTATCATGTAAGCCGTCAATCACTGCCAGATAGCTTTCACCAGGCACGCCAAAGGCAATATCAACGCCCTGCGCCGTCAGCGCCTCAACCAATAAGTGACCACCAATTTTTTCGTTTTGATCTGACATTTTACATCCCTCAAGCACAGATTTGGAGGCAGCATAAACGCTGTAATCACAACCGCAAAGCCTGAAGAAACGCCGCTTACTTGATCGCTTGTGTGCACCCTTGGCGCGGGTATAGTGACAGCAATCTTTTGGGAGGAACCCTGCGCCGATGTCTGCACCAGAAAAACCCCCGGCAATGACCGCTGAAGGCGAAACATTGATGCCGCCGAGCAATACCACCATTGCCTATCCATGCGGTGACGATTTGCCCGCTCCTGGGCAATGGATTGAAGTCGCGAGCGGGGTATTTTGGCTACGGTTTCCGCTGCCCTTTGCCCTTGATCACATCAATTTATATGTGATTGATGATGGTGACGGATGGACTCTCGTTGATACCGGTGTCAGCAGCGCGGAGTCCGTCGCGCTATGGCAGGGATTATTGCGTAATCAGCTGGCGTCAAAACCGATCAACAGGCTGTTGGTGACCCATTGGCACCCCGACCATATTGGCATGGCCGGATGGTTGGCCGATCAGACAGCGGCACCCTTGTGGATCACCCGCACCGAATGGCTGATGGCACGGATGACTCGGGCCGAGGAAACATCAGCCTTTGCAGCACCGGCCATTGCGTATTTCCAACGCCTCGGTCTGAGCGATCAAAAACGGCATGATTTAACCCGTTTGGGTGACCATTACGGCAGTTTGACAACACCGATCCCAACGGAGTTTATCCGCCTAAAAGCAGGCACCGACATTACCCTTGGCGGGTCCCGCTGGCAGGTCTTGATTGGCCGCGGCCATGCCCCTGAACATGCGTGTTTGTATAGTCCCGAGCGGAATCTCATCATCGGCGGCGACATTCTGTTGCCGCGAATTTCACCGATCGTCGGGATTTGGCCGGCGGAACCGGAGGAAGATGCGCTCAGCGACTTTTTAACCTCACTGCAGGATATTCGTGCCGCCGTTGATCCGGCAGCCCTGGTCCTGCCGTCGCATAACCGCCCCTATACCGGTGTGCATACCCGTATTGATGACCTGACGGCCCACCATGACGAACGCTTGCAAACCACTCGCCAGGCCTGCCGGCAGCCTGTCTCGGCGGCCGCCGTCACCAAGGTTTTATTTCCCCGCCTCGAAGATGCTTTTCAACTCCGTCTTGGCTTGGCTGAAACTGTAGCGCACCTCAATCATCAACGGGCCCGCGGGCACATTAACCGCAGCCTCGACGCAGATGGTATTTATCGCTATCAAACCGTTACCCCCAAGGTCTAATCAAGCGCCGGCCAGAACCACGCCGCTGATTAAGTTACTGTCCTGCAAACGGCCCAGGTCAAGTTGCGGTCCAGCGTTGGTTATTTGCCGAAAGATGGTTTGTAAATCTGTTTCGGCAGCGCGTGCCTGACGCTCGCCATCGGCGGCGGAAATGCGCTCAAAACGCACGCTTTGGCCAGGGCGCAAGCGACCAAGTCGGTGCACGTCAGAACTGATCACCGTGCCGACCTTTGGATAACCGCCGGTGGTCTGATGGTCAGCCAGCAAAATAATCGGTTGGCCGTTTCCCGGCACCTGGATGGCCCCTAAAGCGATCCCGTCAGAGATGATATCGTGGCCACGTGAGTGCTCAAATGCCGGGCCTTCCAAGCGCATGCCCATGCGGTCAACAGCCGCGCCGACAACGAATTCACTGCTAAAAAACCGATCGATGCTGGCAGCGGTGAAAAAATCGTCTTGCGGTCCTAAAACAATCCGTATCGGACCTTCTGCAGCCAAGAAGCTTGGCGTCGCCAACATAACTTCCGGGCGGCGATCAACCGCATCCGTCACCACCGGCAAAACATCACCATCGACCAAAGCACGGCCCTCAAAGCCGCCAATACCTGCCCGTACGAAAGTTGCAGGGCTCCCGTAAACAGGGGGTAAATCAAATCCACCTTCAACAGCCAGATAGGCGCCGGCCGAATCACTCAACGGCGGCACCCGCAGTTTTTGGCCACGCGACAAGCGGACCGACTGATGTGCCGGCAGCGGGCCGCCGTCATCACCCAGCAAGGTCATCGTGGTGCAACTGCCGGCCAGCGCGACCCGCACACTGTCACACAGCACTTCCAGGGTCGGCCCGACCAGCCGAATTTCAATTGCCGCGGTATTTTCAGGATTGCCGACCAGTCGATTTGCCAAGCGCAGAGACGGTACATCCATGGCGCCGGCGGCAGGGATACCCAAATGCTGAACGCTGGGCCGACCGTAGTCCTGAATCGTCGGGTGAAATCCGGCGCTGATAACGCGTAATCCATCCATCAGGCGTCAATCCAAGTGAATTCGAGAGTTTTGGTATGGGCGGCATAATCAGCTTCTAAGGCGGTATATTCCGCCAAGCTGATCGCCTCAAAGCGGACCTGGTCGCCGCTTTCAAGCAGCACCGGCGGATCACGACGCAAGTCAAAGAACGGCACCGGTGTTCGCCCAATCAGGCTTAACCCTCCCGGCGTCTCAATGGCGTAGACAACCGTGATTTCGGCTGCGATCGAGACCGAGCGAACAGGCACCCGCACCCGAGGTTCGGTCAGCCGCGGCACCCGTAATGCCGGCGGCATACTGGCCATATACGGAAAACCCGGCATAAAGCCCATCATATAGACATCGAAATCAACGCCGCTATGTGCGGCAATAACTTCCGCCGGCGACAGTCCTGCTTGCCGCGCGACAGCTTCCAAATCAGGCGCACATTCGCCCTCATAGCAACTTGGGATAATCCACGACCGTCGGCGCTCAGAGCTTGCCGTCTGCACATGCAAATTACCCTCAACCGCAGCAATTAATTGCGCCTGATCGGTGCGCAGCGGATCGTAATGGATCATTAACGACCGGAAGGTCGGAACCAGATCAACAACCCCAACCAAAGCCAAGCTTCTGAGCGCCCGGGCCAAATCATTGACTCGCTGATTAATTGCGGAATCAATCGTTTCGCCAAACTGGACCACCAATGCGGCATCGCCGGCAGCTAAAAAAATTGGTTTTTCTGCTGTACCCGTCATTGCTGATACCGTGATTCAGTCATGGACCTAAAATCCGCATAATCGTACTCTATCGATCCCGCAACGGGGCCAAACGATATCTGTCAATCACCAATACTGAAAGCCGATTGTTCATGACAACGAAAATTAACCTGAACTCCGATATGGGCGAGAGCTATGGGGCTTGGTCCATGGGCGATGATGATACTTTGCTAACCGTCATTACATCCGCAAATATTGCCTGCGGCTTTCATGGTGGCGACGCCGTGGTCATGAACCACACCGTGCGCAAGGCGAAAGCTGAAGGCGTGTCCATTGGTGCGCACCCAAGTTTCAATGATTTATGGGGCTTTGGACGACGCGAAATCCACATGTCCGCGGCCGAGATTGAAAATATCATGGCGTATCAAATTGGTGCTTTGCAAGGCATTGCAGCGGCGGCAGGTGCGGTTGTTACCCATGTGAAACCACATGGTGCACTCAACAATATGGCCTGCCGCGATAAATCAATGTCAGACGCTTTAGCCCGCGCCGTCAAAGCTGTTGATCGCAATCTCATCATGCTGGCCCCGACCGGCAGCCTGTTATTGCAGGCCAGCGAGGAAATTGCCCTGCCAACAGCCTCGGAAGTTTTTGCCGACCGCACCTATGATGATGACGGCAATTTGACTCGCCGCGGCGATCCGAAAGCCATGGTTCATGACCCCGAGCAAGCGGTCGCCAACGTCCTGCATATGATCCGTCATCAGGAGTTGGTCTCGACCAGCGGCAAAGTCATCCCGGCAGCCGTGCATTCAGTTTGTGTTCATGGCGATGGTCCAACCGCCGTTGCCGTTGCCCGCGCCGTGCGGGCCGGCATCGAGGCCGAAAGCATCGCCGTTGTGCCGTTACCTGAAGTGCTGAGCGCATGAGCCGGCAAGCAGCCATCAATGTCGCCACCGAGTATTTCGATAATGGCGGCTATTTAACCGACTTGCGGCGGCGCGTTGCAATCCGCACGGAAAGCCAAATGCTGGCCGAACGAGGGCAGGAAATGGCCGCCTATATGGCCGAGATGCGGTCGACGCTTGAGCCTTTAGGCTATGACTGCAACGAATACGAAAATCCTGTTGCCGGCGGCGGGCCGTTCTTAATTGCCAAGCGCTTTGAAGATGCTTCCCTGCCGACAGTCTTTACCTATGGTCATGGCGATGTGGTGCGCGGTTTAGAGGAACAGTGGCGCGACGGCCTTGATCCCTGGCAAGTCACCATCGACGGCGATGATCAAACCGGTCGATGGTTTGGCCGCGGCACTGCCGACAATAAGGGCCAACACAGCATTAATATTGCCGCCCTGCAGGCGGTGCTGGCAACCCGCGGCGAGCGGCTTGGTTTCAACTCCATCATCATGATTGAGATGGGCGAAGAAATCGGCTCTGCCGGGCTGAAGGAGTTTGCCGCCGCAATGGCCGAAGACTTGGTCGCCGACGTGCTGATCAGCTCAGACGGTCCACGCTTGCAGGCCGAACGGCCAACCTTGTTCATGGGCTCGCGCGGGGCTTTCAACTTCACGCTTGATTTAGATCTTCGCAGCGGTGCACATCATTCCGGTAACTGGGGCGGGCTTATTTCTAATCCAGGGATTATCCTGGCCAATGCCATCGCCAGTTTAGTCGACTCTCGTGGGCAGATAAAAATCCCCGCCCTTCGGCCGGAAAGTTTAAGTAATTCGGTGCGCATGGCGCTTGCCGACTGTGAGGTTGACGGCGGCGCTGACGGCCCAACCGTGGAACCGGATTGGGGAGAGATCGGCCTCACTCCGGCGGAGCGGGTTTTCGGCTGGAACAGTTTTGAAGTTTTGGCCTTTAAAACCGGTAATCCTGAAAATCCGGTGAATGCTATTCCGCCACGGGCCAGCGCAACCTGTCAGTTGCGCTATGTGGTTGGCACCGATCCCCACAGCATTGTTCCAGCGATTAAAGCCCATCTGCAAGCTCACGGTTTTCCGCAAATCACGGTCACGGCGGCGCGCTTAGGGTTTGCCAATGCAACGCGACTTGATCCGGACCATCCCTGGGTCCAATTCGCAGCCCGCTCGCTCCGCGAAACAACAGGTAAAAAACCGGCGATTCTGCCTAATTTAGGGGGAACATTGCCGAATGATGTGTTTGCCGAAACACTGGGCCTGCCAACAATTTGGGTGCCGCATTCCTATGCCTCGTGCGCACAACATGCTCCCAATGAGCATCTGTTGCCGTCCATTGCCCGCGAAGGCCTGCAGATCATGGCCGGGTTGTTTTGGGATCTGGGCGAAGGTCAAACCCCAGCGGAGTTGGAAGCCCCCCGCAAACCGCTTAAATAGCCTGCGAACACCTTAACTTGCAGGTTTTTCAGGGAGCTTGAGGCCGACCAAAAATAGCCGGCAAACCAGTCCCAAACTTGCCAAACCGGCAATCGTTAAGGCCATCGGCAATGCTGAGCCGTCATGGAAAAAACCAACGATTGTTGCCGCCGCCGCGCCAATCGCCATTTGGATGAAGCCTTGCAGCGACGCTGCCGTGCCGGCCCGCTTACCAAAAGGTTCGAGCGCCGCCGCAGCGGCATTGGCGCCGACCAAACCAAGGCTGCCAACAACCAAAATCAAGGGCAGCACAAGGCCCCACAAGTTGCCGAACCCTGTCGCCGCAGTGGCCACCAAGGCCATCGCCCCGGCCCATACCATAATCGCACCGATCAGCAGCATGGTCAGCGCTCCAACGCGCGCCACCAAGCGGATATTGATGAAATTCGTGACCATAAGGCCGATCACATTTAAGGCGAATAACAGTCCATAATCTTCTGCTGCCACATCATAAACACGGGTAAAGACAAGCGCTGATTCAGCAAAATAAGTGAACATGCAAGCGAAGGCAAAAGCCGACGTCAAAATCGCCCCCATGGATCGGCGGTGCCGGAGCACTTGTCCATAGGCGTGCAAAACAGCCCTGGGGTTTAACGGCTGGCGGCGCTCAACCGGCAAAGTTTCAGGGATCTGTGTGATCAGTGCCAGTAAACACAGGCCGCCAAAGACAGCCAGCACCACAAAAATTGCACGCCAATCAAACCACAGCATAATGTAGCCGCCAATCGTCGGCGCTAGCAGCGGCGTGATCAAAAACACCATTTGAATGAAGGATTGCGCCTGCGCCGCTTGATCCATGCGATATAAATCGCGGACCACGGCGCGGCCGATGACCGCCCCAACGCCTGCGGCCAAAGCTTGCAAGAACCGCCCCATCAACAACAGCTCGATTCTGCTTGCAAAAGCACAGGCCAGACTGGCGAGGATATACAGCGACACCCCAATAAACATCACTCGGCGACGGCCAAAGCGGTCGGATAACGGCCCATAAAATAATTGGCCAATGGCCAAACCCAGAAAAAACGCGCTCAGGGTGTGCTGCGCCGTGATGGAACCTGTGACCAATTCCTGGTCAATCGCCGGTAAGCTTGGCAAATAACAGTCGATTGCTGCCGCGCCCATCGCCGTCAAGGCACCCAACGCCCAGGTCATGCCCCGCGGTGGCCTTAAGAATTCTTGCATTGATGAGATCACTTTCGACGAATTGCGCGCGTTATAGCCAGCGCCGTCAACAGCAAAACCAGCTCATGTCAGATTCAAGCATCTCCTGATATCATGACCCAATCACCGACAAACAGTTTATTTTTTGCGCCGGCACCCGGGCGGCTTTTCGGCGGGTAGGCATATATGGCCAATTTTGCGCTGTGCTGACGCCGGCAATAGATTGGCATTTCGATCATCGCAAATTAGGCTATAGGCTGTCAGGCCAAGCCACAAGCCGATGATTGCCAACACAACAGGATGCTCAGATGAAAATAACCAAGATCGAAGATCTGCATTGTAATGCCGGTTGGCGCAATCTGTCGTTTTTGAAAATTGAAACCGACGCCGGCATCACCGGCTGGTCGGAATTTAACGAAAGTTATGGCTCGGTTGGTTTGAGTGCGGTCATTGCCGGCCTCAGCAAACTGTTGATCGGGGCCGACCCACGCCCTGTGGAACGCCTGACGGCGCAGCTGTATGCGAAAACCCGGCAAGCGCCTGGTGGTTTGATTCAGCAGGCCATCGCTGCCATTGAAAACGCCTTAGTGGATATTAAAGCTCGAGCCCTCGGGATCCCTGTTTATGAACTCCTTGGCGGGCCGGTTCGTGACCGGCTGCGGTTGTATTGGTCACATTGTGGTTCTTACCGCATTGACCATGCAACTGCTATCGGCGTGCCGCCACTCACCGATCTTGCCGGCGTCCGCAGACTCGGGGCGGAAGTGCGCGAGCGTGGTTTCACGGCCCTAAAAACCAATATATTTTTCTTTGACGACGATCAGCCGGCGCTGTTTATGCCGGGGTTTACGGCCAGCGCCGGATGGCCTGAACTAAACCCTTCACGGCGGGTCATTGCCGCACTTGACCAGCAGCTATCGGCCCTCCGTCGCGGTGCCGGCACCGAAATGGATATTATGCTGGACCTGAATTTTAACTTTAAGACGGAAGGCTATATGCGCATTGCAGAAGCCCTTGCAGCGCATGATATCTTTTGGCTCGAGTTGGACACCATGGACGCTGCTGCGCTGGCTTTAATTCGTGGTCGCAGCCCGCATCCTGTGGCCAGCGGTGAAAGCTTATTTCATCGCCGTGGCTTTAAAGAATTTCTCTACCGGCAGGCAATGGATGTGGCCATTGTCGATGTTCCCTGGAATGGCATTTTAGAATCAATGAAGATCGCAGCGGCGGCGGAAGCTCACGAAATCAATGTCGCGCCCCATAATTTTTATGGTCATTTATCATCCATGATGAGTGCGCATTTCTGCGCCGCCATCGGCAATTTCCGGATCATGGAAATCGATATCGACGACGTGCCCTGGAAAGATGATTTGGTCACCGTCAGCCCCGACATCCAAGATGGTCACCTGCACTTGCCGACAGGCCCCGGCTGGGGCACCGAGATTAACGAGGCAGCGGTGCGTGCCCACCCTGTGACGTAAATCCGCGAATGCCGCAGCGCCACCAGCGGATTTTGGAAACCACAATATCTGCCTGATCCGCACCCGGATCGTAAAGGAAAACAACATGAATTCTCTGACACCGGCAGCGCACGCCTACCGCTGGATAATCCTTTTTGGGGTTTGGCTGGTCTATGCCGGGTTCGGTATTGTGGTTGTCGCACTGGCGCCGCTGGTGACGCCGGTGACATCTGAATTGGCGATCAGCTATGGTGCCATGGGCCTGGTGATGGGGGCTTGGCCGCTGGTTTATATTTTCTCGGCCATGCCCTGCGGCAGCTTCATTGACCGCGCCGGACCCAGGCTGGGCTTGATGCTTGCTACCGTGATCATGGCCGCTTCAGGTTTATTCCGGGGCCTTGCCGATGATCACTACACAATGTTTTTGGCGGTCGCGCTTTTTGGTTTGGGCGGCCCACTTGTGTCCATCGGTGGGCCAAAGTTAATCGCCCTATGGTTTGATCAGCGGCAGCGCGCCATGGCCATGGGCATTTACATCACCGGCCCGGCAATCGGCGGCATTGCGGCGCTGTCCTTAACCAATGCCGTTATGATGCCATGGTTTGACCATGATTGGCGGGCCGTGCTGACCTTCTATGCCGGCATCACCTTGGCCACCGGCGTGGTTTGGGCGCTCATTAATCTGCATCCCATGGCCCGCAGCGTGGAACGTGCTTTGGCGGCGGAGACCAAGGCCCCGCAATTAGAGATTTTTCGTGCGCTAATCGGCTTGAAAGCCGTACAGATTGTTTTGATGATGAGCGTCGGCATCTTTTTCTTCAACCATGGCCTAAACAATTGGATGCCGGAAATCCTCCGTGCTGGCGGCATGACGGCAACAGCGGCCGGATATTGGGCCTCGGTGCCGACATTGGTCGGGGTTGCCGCCTCCTTAACAATCCCGCGGTTTGCGACGCAGCCACGGCGGATGGCCATTCTGGCGATATTATTTGCCGCTGCCGGTGCCGCCGCCCTGACCTTGCTGACCGTTACCGGGCCGATTTTAGCCGCAGGTTTGGTTCTGCAAGGTCTGGCCCGGGCAACCATGATGACGGTCACCTTGTTGGTTTTGGTCGATATTCCTGAAATTGGCCCAAAGCGCGCCGGTGCGGCAGGCGGCATGTTTTTCTCGGCAGCTGAAATCGGCGGCGTCAGTGGGCCATTGGTGATGGGACTGCTGTTTGATACCACCGGCGGTTTCAGCGCCGGTTTGACGGTCATGACGGCGGTCACGCTGCTGCTGCTGGTTTTGGTTATACCGCTGCGCCGGCAGCTCAAAAAAGCCGCCGCTTCAGGATAGCAAAGACAACACCCAGCCCGATGCCGCAGCCAAAACCAAAACCCGCGGAACCCCCAAGCGAAATTTCAGCAGCAGCAGCGCGCAGCCCAGGGCCAGCGCCAAAACCCGCCAATCAATCGAGGTTAATGCCGGCTGTAGGACATGAAACGGGCCGATGCTTAGCGCGGTGACGTCCACAAAGACAACGTGAACCGCAAACCAGACCGACAAGTTTAAGATGACCCCGACAACAGCGGCGGTAATGGCCGTTAAGGCACCGGCCAAACGCGGTTGTTGGGAGATCCATTCGATATAGGGGGCGCCTGCAAAAATCCATAAAAAGCAGGGCGCAAAGGTGACCCATAGCGTGACCACCGCAGCGGCGATGCCAAGGCCCAAGCCGCCGGCTTTAAAACCGGCTAAAAAGCCGACAAATTCAGTGACCAAAATCAACGGCCCAGGGGTTGTTTCGGCCAACCCCAAGCCATCCATCATCTGCCCGGTGTCAAGCCAACCGAAACCGCTGACAACCTCTTGGGCCATATAGGCCAGAACCGCGTAGGCACCGCCAAATGTAACCACCGCCAATTTTGAAAAGAAAACCCCGATATCGGTTAATAACCGAGCCTCGGCAAATTGCGACAACAGGCCGATTGGTGCCACCCAGATCAAAAGCCAGATCAGGATGGTAACACCCGTTTGCTTCGCCGATGCCGTTGGCGCGGCGACGGCTTGCGGCGGTGCCTGGGGACCGGCAAGAAAAAACCCATAAGCGGCAGCGGCCAAAACAATCAGCGGATAAGGCAGAGCCAGAAAAAAGATGCCGATGAAAGCCCCGGCGGCGACCAGCCAATAATGCCGCGCCGTCAGCGCCCGTTTAGCGACTTTCAGCAAGGCTTCGATCACAATGATTAAAACCGCCGCTTTGATGCCAAGGAACAGCCCCTCAATCAGCGGCAAATTGCCGAAATACGCATAGATCATTGCCAAACCAAGGATCACCAATGCGCCCGGAATGACGAATAGCAAGCCCGCCAGTAAGCCACCGACAACCCCATGCAAACGCCAGCCTGCATAGGTTGCCAATTGCATCGCCTCCGGCCCCGGCAGCAACATACAAAAATTGAGTGCGTTGAGATATTGTCGTTCGCTCAGCCAGCCGCTTTCCTCGACCAATGTCCGGTGCATCAACGCAATCTGCGCGGCTGGACCACCAAATGACAGAACGCCGATCTTGGCGAACGCACGTACCGCTTCGGCCAAGGTTGATTGCGGTTGGGGGGGCATTGCCTTGGCTCCTGCTGACAATCAAGCTGAGGCAATCACTTGACCCATGGATTCGCGCTGAAGCAAGTTAATTTTACAGCTAAACCGTAGCCGCCCGGCCAACGTACCTGCTCCGCCGCCGCAGCAGCACCTTGACGCCGCCGGCACGGCGCTCTAACAGGTGTTGTTCAGCTGCTGTTGGTTATCCGTCCCGGTCGGAGAGGATGCTGCACTTGATGCGCTTGCCATTCGCGCCGACCGCCTTTTGATCCCCGCCCTATCGCCGGAGTAACCTGATGACCGAGCAAGCGCCTGCCGACGACGCGCAAACCACGCCCCCTCAGGCGCTGTTGTTGCTTGGCTACTTCTTAGCGGCATTTTATTTTTTCTACGCCTTTGTGCAGCGCGTGACGCCCGGGATTATGGTCGATGATCTGATGCGTGATTTCGCTGTCGGCGGTGCTTTACTTGGCAATCTGTCAGCCTTTTATTTCTACGCCTACGCCAGCATTCAAATGGCGGTCGGGGTTTTAATGGATCGCATTGGCCCACGCCGACTGATGGCGGCCGCCTGTCTGACAGCGGCCCTGGGCAGTCTTATTTTTAGCCTCGCAGACAGTCTTGCCCTGGCTTATGCCGGCAGGCTATTGATCGGCTTTGGGTCAGCTTTTGCGTGGGTTGGATTGCTGACCTTTTCGGCAACGTGGTTTCCGCCACGGCGCTTTGCCCTGCTGACCGGTGGTGGCCAATTGCTCGGTGTGGCCGGTGGCATTTTTGGCCAAGTACCCTTGCAATTGGCCGTTGCCGCCCTTGGTTGGCGGGCCAGCAGCATGGCTTTGGCAGGGCTTGGCCTGGTTCTTTGCGTTTTGATTTTATTGGTGGTTCGTGATCGCCCTCAGAGCGGTGCTGAGAGTAAGTCAGGGCAGCGGTCGATATTGGCGGGGCTGAGCCATACCGGTCGCAACCTGCAGACCTGGCTGGCCGCCGTTCATGGCTTTGGAATGACAGGTACAATGCTGGTTTTTGGCGGTTTATGGGGTGTACCGTTCTTGCGCAGCGTACATGGGCTGGAGCCAATCATGGCCGCCGGCGTAAATTCATGGCTGTTCATTGGCTGGGGGATTGGGGCAGTCACCGTTGGCTGGCTATCAGACCATCTGGGCAATCGATTACGGTTGATGTTTGTCGGCGCACTTCTCGCAACCATTTGCGCCGCTAGTGTGCTTTATCTGCCGTCGCCAGGGCCCGTCATACTGGCGGTATTATTGTGTCTGCAGGGCGTTGGCTCATCATCGATGGTGCTGTGTTTTGCCTTTGGCCGTGAACATAATCCAAGCTGGGCCAGCGGCGCCACGCTCGGCTTGATTAATATGTTTGTGACCGGCAGCGGTGCCGTCCTGCAGCCACTTGTCGGCTGGTTGCTTGATCAAAACTGGAATGGGGTGTTGCTTGATGGGGCCCGTGTCTATGATGCCGCCGCCTACCAAAACGCCCTATTGATCCTGCCTATCGCCGCCCTGATCGGCTGCATCGCGGCGGCTTTCAGCAAGGAGACATATTGCCGGCCGCAAGCCTAGCCTGGCACCTATAACAGGCCTAAGCTTTTAAAGCTGCTATGGCCGTTTCGGCCAATGATCACATGGTCGTGCAACTGGATGCCGATTGCTGAAACGGCCGCCGCGACTTGACCGGTCATGGCAATATCGGCCTCTGACGGCCTACTATCGCCGCCGGGATGATTATGGACCATGATAATCGCCGCCGCCCCTAAATCGAGGGCCCGTTTCACAACCTCACGCGGATAAACCGGAGTGTGATCAACGGTACCCTGCTGCAATACCTCGTCGGCGATTAATTTGTTTTGCCGATCAAGGTAGATTAAGCGCAGCTGTTCGACTTTAAAATATGCCATTGAGGCCCGGCAATAATCCAATAAATACTGCCATGACGCTAAGACCGGCCGCTTTGATAAAGGGGCGATAATCAGCTTTAAAGCTGCTGCCTGCACCGCCTTTAAGGTGGCGATGGAACTTTTGCCAAGGCCGGATACTTGTGCCAATTCATCGGGACTGGCGCTGATCACCCCGGCGACATCACCAAACCGCCGCAACAAGGCTTTGGCCAATGGCTTAACGTCACCGCGCGGACGCGCATTAAACAACAACAATTCCAGCAATTCGTAATCACCGACCGCGTCGGCGCCGCGCTTCAGAAAACGGCTTCGCAAACGTTCACGATGGCCCAAATAGTCTGGTTTATCAGGTTGTTTCATCCGTTTTTTTTCCATAATTTTTGCTACCTTGGTTATGGAGGCGCTAGATCACATTTTCGCCACCGTCGGCAGGCCGGCTTGACGCCTGCAGGCGCGCGCGGCAGGTTGACGAATGATCGGCCGCACTTGGCACCTTAGGGAACCCGAAATGGCACTTACCCAAATTGATTGTTTTTTTTCTTTCCGTGCGGTTGCCAGTTACCTTGTTGGCGGCCATATCACGGCATTGGCAAAAGCAGCGAACTTGCAGCTGCGCTTTTACCCGCTCGAGCTGGCAGATGAGCACGACGATCCGGCTACCCTGCCGGGCCATGACGGCGCCCAGTTACCTGTGGTGACGGCGCCAAGTCATCGGACCGCGCCGATCACCTTGCCCGCAGGCATGATCATCGCCAGCCAGGCACGCAACCTTGCAAGCGAGCAACTGACCGCCGCCACCTTGGCGGCGCTGTGGCGTGACAATCACGATATCAGCGATCCGGCGATTATGGTGCCGCTGGCAGATCAGCTGGGCATGGATGGTGCGTTGCTGATGTGTGAAGCGTTAGAAGCAGACACGCAAATGATCCTGACCGAACAGCAGCAGCACGCCGCCAGCATCGGCATCAGTGCGGGCCCCAGTTATCTTTTAGACGGTGACATTTTTTCTGGAAGCGACGGCCTCAACCGTCTGAGCCAACGCTTAATGCAGCAATGATTTTCATTGATCCAGCAAGTATTCTGGTCGCGGCCAGCTGCGCCCTAATCCTGGATCGACTGGTTGGTGACCCGGCATGGCTGGTCCGCCGCATCGGCCATCCGGTGATCTGGATCGGTCGCTTGATTGGATGGCTTGAGGAGGCGCTTAACAAACAGCCGACACAGCCTGCTCGCGGGCGGCTTCTGGGGCTGTTGGCGCTGCTCTTGGTATTGCTGCCTGTGGCCGCTATCAGCGGCGCTGGGGCCATGCTCTTGGCGGCTCTGCCGCTTGGCGCAGCGATCACCGGCGTATTGGCTGCGGTCTTGCTGTGCCAGCGCAGTCTTGCCCTGCATGTGCAGCAGGTCAGCGATGGCTTGCACCATCAACTGGCCAGCGGTCAGGCAGCGTTAGCACATTTGGTTGGCCGTGATGTGACCGCGCTGGATGCAAGTGACGTTACCAAGGGGGCAGTTGAATCTTTGGCCGAAAATACCGCCGATGGCATTGTTGCGCCTTTGTTTTGGTTGCTTCTTGCCGGCCTGCCGGGGATCGCCGTTTACAAAGCCATCAACACCGCCGATAGCATGATCGGCCATCGTAGCCTGCGGCATCGGCATTTTGGTTGGGCGGCGGCCCGCCTTGATGACCTGGTTAACCTGCCCGGCTCACGGCTGACGGCGCTGCTGTTCGTGATCGCGGCATTTTTCTGCGACGGTAGGCCGGCCGCAGCCTGGCGTGCCACCTGGCGTGACGCCCGCCGTCATTTGTCACCGAATGCCGGCTGGCCGGAAGCAGCGATGGCCGGGGCGCTGGGGTTGCAACTTGGCGGTCCGCGCAGCTATGCCGGTGAAACCGTCGATCTGGCATTTATGGGTGATGGGCGTCGCAGCCTTGAAGCGCGCGACATTTCACGCGCCCTGACATTATATCACCGGGCCCTGACATTGCTGACCGGGGTGGTGATTTTACTGTGCGTTATAACCCTGTTGAATTAATCGTCAGATCTGGTCATCGTTGTTCTGCGAATTTGGCATAAATCTTTGCTTAAGAATGCGCTACAACCGTGTCGCTATTACGTAACTTGTTCAGAAGGTGACCTGCATGTCGACCGAAACCCAGTTATTTTCTCCCCTAACCCTTCGCGGGGTTACTTTGCCTAACCGCATCGTTTTGTCGCCCTTGTGCATGTACTCGGGCAAGGACGGCGTCGCCAATGATTTTCATTTTGCGCATTTGAGTACCTTTGCACGTGGCCGTGTCGGGTTAATTTTTGCCGAAGCAACGGCGGTCGAACCACGTGGCCGAATCACCCCGCGCTGCCTTGGCATTTGGAATGATGAGCAGGTCGAAGCTTTTAAACCAATTACAGCATTTATTGAGGAAATGGGCAGCGTTCCAGGCATTCAACTTGCCCATGCCGGGCGCAAGGCCTCATCGCATACGCCATGGATGGGCGGAAAACCGATCACCGCCGAAAACGCCCTGCCCGGCGAAGAGCTGTGGCCAATCGTTGGCCCAAGCGCAACCCCTGTCGCCGACGGTTTTCAGACGCCACATCAACTAACAACCGAAGAAATTGCTGATTTGGTTGACGCCTTTGCCACCGCTGCCAAACGTTCGCTTGAGGCCGGCTTCAAAGTCATTGAGCTGCATGGGGCGCATGGCTATCTGATGCATAGCTTCTTGTCGCCATTAGCGAATACCCGCAATGATGAATATGGCGGCGATATCCATGGCCGGATGCGGTTTCCGCTTGAGGTCGCGGCGGCAGTGCGCGCCGTGCTGCCCGATGAGGTGCCGTTATTCTTTCGGATTTCCGCTGTCGATGGCCCTGCCGAAGGCTGGAGCATTGACGATTCAGTAACCCTGTCCAAAGAGTTAGCAGCACTGGGGGTTGATGTGGTTGACTGCTCGTCCGGCGGCATTGCCGGGGCCCCGCGGTTTCGCATCAGCGATGACGGTAAACCGCTTGGCTCACCGCTGGATAGGGGTCTTGGCTTCCAAGTTCCCTATGCCGAGCAGGTGCGCAATGAGACTGACATTAAAACCATGGCTGTTGGCGTGATCGTCGATCCACAGCAAGCAGAAGATATTCTGGTTGACGGTCGAGCCGACCTGATCGCCCTTGGCCGGGAGCTGATGTACAACCCATTTTGGTCATTGCACGCAGCGCAAGCGCTTGGCGAGGATCCCGATTTTAAAATGTGGCCCGATCAATATAGCTGGGCAGTATTTCGGCGCGCCCAATTGGCTGATTTTAAAGATACGCGAATGGCCTGACCCGCAGCAAAACGCCTCACACCATTTGATATGCGGCCTGTTCGACCCTGTCGAACAGGCCCAACGCGATGGGATCGGCAAACGGCAAAACTTGACTGATAAAAACGCCGGTAATGCCGGTTGTCAGATCAATCCAGTAATAGCAATTCGACAATCCCGCCCAGGCCAAGCTGCCGGCCCGCCGCCGTCCCGGCACATCGGCCTGGTTGATCATGAAACTGAAGCCCCAGGTCTTTTCAATTCCCGGCATAAAGTCGGCATCATTGGAGCGGTGCGGCTGAACCGACCGCAGTGATTTGACACGCAAATCACCGATTTGATTGGCACCCATGGCAGCAAGCGTTGCCGGCGCAAGCAACTGCTGGCCATCCACCCGGCCATGCTTCAAAAACAGCCGACAAAAGGCGAGATAGTCGTCTAAGGTCGAATAAAGACAACCACCACCACCCTCAAATTCAACCTCCTGCGGGAGCGCAAAGTCAGTTGCCGTTAAGGTCTGTGTGGTCGCATCGCGTTGATGCACGGCGGCAAGCCGTGATTGCATCTCTGGCCGCAGGCGAAAGCCACTTGCGGTCATCTTCAAAGGGGCAAAAATATTTTCGTGCATGAAGTCGCCAAGGCTTTGCCCGCTGGCGGCCTCAACCATACGCCCGGCCCAGTCAATACCAATGCTGTAATTCCAGTCGCTGCCGGGTTCAAATACCAGCGGTGTGGTAAGCGCCTTTAGCTGTCCGGATCCAACCGCTGGGGTGCCTGTTTGCTTGCGAAAACGATCAATCCGAGAGTCCCATGTATCGTACGAGAAACCGGCTGTATGGGTCAGCAAATGCCGCAATGTGATGGCTGTGCGAACAGGCCGTGTGATGGCCTCGCCATCTTCTGAAAATCCGAGCAAGACCTCTGCTGCGGCCAACTCCGGGAGCAGCTCAATCGCCGGCCTGTCCAGGTCAAGCAACCGCCGTTCGACAAGCATCATTGCAGCCGTTGCGGTAACCGCTTTGGTCATCGAGGCAATCCAACACACGGTATCGGTGGTCATCGGTGTCGCATCGCCGAGCCGACGGTAACCGAAAGTGCCGGTGTAAAGACGTTCCTCTGCGCTGCTAACGGCAACCGCCATCCCGGGCATGAAACCGCCGTCAACAGCTGCCGCTAAATCGGCATCAAGCTGCGCCTGAACGGCGATCCGAGAGGTGCTCAAAACTTCCGCGCCGCGACCAACTCGGCAGGCATTTCCGCCATCCGTAAACTATGCACCAAAATATGTGAGATCGACTGAAACAAGTCTTCTATAACACCGTAATTGTCAGCCGGCACATGCACGTTCAGTGTTGCCGTATTGGCCGCTCGGCCACCCTCAAAACCGGTAATTGCAATCGCTTCCAATTGATTATTAACCGCCCAGTCAATGGCCCGAACAACATTTTCGGACTCCCCGGACGCTGAATACGTCAGCAGTAAATCACCTGGCTGAGCTAAAGTTTTCAACTGATAAGCAAATACATCATCATAGCTGATGTCATTGGCAATCGCTGTCAGGGTTTCAATGGTCGATACCAATGAAATCAAGCGCGCTTTAACGGCTGCATCTGTTTGCATCGACTTCATATGATCGCACACCATTTGATTGGCCAGCGCCGCCGAGCCGCCGTTACCGCATACAAAAACAGCCGCTTGGCGCTGATAGGCACTGCCAAGGCAGGCTGCGACCTGCTCCAAGCTGTGCAAATCAATGGCGGCGGCAACACGCGATAGCTCGGCAAAATACGCACGCCCATAAGCTGCGGCTGAGGGATATTTTTCAGTTGGGAAGGTTGTCATTAACGGCGGTCCTTTGGCGACGACAGCTTTGCCCCTCGGCTTTAAGTGAATGCATCTCTTGGCGCAAGTCTGATCTGGTCTGCGGGCAGCTGACGATCTATGATATCGGCACCGAATTTAGCTTTATTGGAGACGAAACATGGCAAGTGAAATGCATGACAAAGGCCTCGCCAAGCGCAAAAGTGTTCTCGGTGATGCTTATGTTGATAATGCCATCAATAATGCCGGCCCGTTTGCTGCTGACTTTCAAGCCTACCTCACCGAGTATTGCTGGGGTTCGGTTTGGACCGATGATACGCTCAGCGACAAGCAACGTAGCATCATGAATGTCTGTTTGTTGGCCGCCCTCAACCGGATGCATGAGTGGGAGCTGCACTTTCGCGGTGCCATCACCAACGGTGTCAGCCGCGACGAGCTGTCGGCGATCATCAAACATGTTTCCTGCTACGCGGGAATCCCGGTTGGTGTCGAGTGTCACCGCATTGCAAAAAAAGTCTTTGCCGAACTTGATGCCGCCTAAGCTTCACTTACCGCGTTTCAGCTAACCTAAATTAACGCCCTTGGTCTCATCCAGGCCGAGGACGATGTTTAAGTTTTGCACCGCCGCACCCGACGCACCCTTGCCAAGATTATCATAACAGGCCACCAGCAGTGCCTGCCGCTGCGCGTCATTGGCGTAGACAATGATTTCCAAGTTATTGGTATCAAGCAGCCGGTCGGGACGCAGAAATGCACCCCGCGTCAAAATTTCATCGCTATTCATCGGCAAAACCCGAACAAAGGCTTCGCCGGCATAGCGGGCCGCCAGGATCGCCTGCAGATCGGCTGCCTTCGTCCCCGCCGCCAGTAAATCCAAATGCACCGGCACCATGTCGATCATGCCTTGCGGGTAATCGGCAATGCTAGGGCAAAAAATCGGTGCATGTTGCAAGGCTGTATAGCGCTGCATCTCAGGGATATGCTTGTGG
>QCEM01000029.1 GCA_003280605.1 SAR116 cluster bacterium AG-355-O21
CGAACACTTGCTGACGCCAGGAAAGTCGCCTTAGCGGCGTGCCACCCGCTGGGCGCGCAAAGCAAGGCCAAGACATGTTTGGGCACAAATGGTCTCTGCAGGTAGTGCGGTGGTTTTGCAGTCTAATTCTGCTTGTGTGAGCCGTTCAAGAGCGCCGGCCGTGCGCCCTGCCGCCCAAATTGCCGCTTGTTTCTTCATGGCTTCGGTATGTTTGTAAAATACCGGCGGGCGGAGGCTTTTGAGAGCGCCGTCAAGGGGCTGGCCGGAGGCCACTAAACTGCAAACCAAATGTAATCGCTGAAAATGCCGTTGCCCGGCGCGGATAATTTGCACCGCGGCGGCACCTTCGGAAAAGGCCCGCTGAAGTTGCTGGCTTAAGGGGCCGACAGCGCCGCTGGCCATGTTCATGATCACGTCGTCAATTACCATGGCGGCGCTATCACCAATTAAGGTGCTGACGTTATCAAGGTCAAGTTGGCCGCCAGGACCGGCGAACAGCACGAGTTTATCAATTTCCCCGCGGCTGGCGGCGCGATCACCACCCAGATTCTCAATCAGGTACCGGCGGGCATCCTCGGTGATGGTGATATTGTGCGGCTGCATGCTTTCGGCAATGAGTCTTTGCACGTCACGGGCCTCGTCGCGGTAACAGGCAACGGCCCCGCAATCGCTGCGGCTTTCGAAAAGTTTGCGCAGGCTTGAGCGGGCTTCCAAAGCATCTGCTTCAATCACCAGCAAAGTGTCGCCAACCGCCTGATCAAGGGCGGCCAAAACAAGTTTGGTATGGCTATCACCTGCATCACGCAACCAAACGACACGGCGGCCGCCCATAAGGGATTGCTCTGATAATTCATCTGCTAAACGGGCTGGATCCGCTTTCAAGGTAGTGGCCGGCAATTCGGTCACCCGAAAGGGATCGTTTATGTCCCCGGTGACAGCATTGACAGCCGCCCGGCCGTGCTCACGAACTTGTCCGTCATCGGCCCCGAAGATCAACATGGCGCTGATGTTGGCCGGCGGGGCGGTACAGAACTGGGCTGCGTCTTGGGCGCGAATTTTCACGTGTCTGGCGTCGCTTGTGGTTGCCGGCGGAGAAACAAGGCCAGCTGCCGGCGGATATCGGCGGCGATGGCGTCGATGGCGCGTTTTCGGGCCGCATCTTCGGCAATCTGGTTGGCATATTCGGAAGCTTGTGGATTGAAGCTGGAAATAGCGGTGCTGCTGCCGCGCAGCATGACGGTGTCGTCTTTGATGGTGCGCAGGGTAAACTGTGCCACCAAGGTCATTTTTGCGAAGCGTGTGGTGGCATTGGGTAAGATCAGCAAATTCGCACGGCTTTCGGCCAAGGCGACGCGCAACTGCATGGTCTTCGGGGTCGGCCCGGCGGTGGTGTGAAAATGCTGGTTTAAGGTGTTGCGTAAAATTTGCCCAATCCGATCGGTGATCGGCGCGACAGCAATTGATGCGGTGGCATCGAGGGCGCCCGGGCGGGCATGATTAACACCGTATAATGGTTGAAAACCGCAGCCTGTGGCGATTGCTAAAAGCAGGCCAAGCGCCATCGTTTGGCCAAAGGGGCGGCGAAATGTGCCGATATGCGCTGACTTAAAGCACCACATTTACAATCCGATTGGGGACCACAATCACCCGTCGCGGGTTGTCCCCGTTAAGCATCCGTGCCACCGGTTCCAAAGCCAAAGCTGCAGCTTCGGCGGTGGCTTTTTCAACGTCGCGGGGCAACATCACCGTACCGCGAAGTTTGCCGTTTACTTGCACCGCGATTTCAAGTTGCTCATCCATTACCAGGGCCGGATCATAGGTTGGCCAAGGGGTGTCGGTGAGTGGCGTTTGCTGGCCCATATGCAACCATAATTCTTCGGCTAAATGCGGCGTCATCGGGTTGATCAGCTGCGCTAAAGTTTCCAGCCCATAGCGGCGCAGCCAATCAAAATCGCTGCCCTGCTGGTTAACTTCAGCCAATAAATTGCTTAATTCGCGCACCTGTGCGACCGCTGAATTGAAGCGGAAACGCTCAATACTGTCACTGACCGCTTTAATGGTTTTATGGACCGCTCGCTCGCCGTCAGCGGCGGCGGCGCTGAGCGTATCAGGTCGGCGGGCGGCAGGGCCGGCAACATCGCCCGGCGGCTCCATGAACAATCGGAACAGCCGATTGATATAGCGCCAAGCGCCATCGACCCCTGATTCAGTCCACTCCAGATCACGTTCCGGCGGGGAATCAGACAACATGAACAGCCGCGCCGTATCGGCGCCATAGGTGTCGATGATGTTCGCCGGGTCGACCACATTGCGCTTTGATTTGCTCATTTTTTCGGTTCGGCCAAGGGTCACGGGCCGGCCCTTTTGATCCACAATTTGGCCGTCATCCTGGCGTATAATGTCATCGGGAAACAGCCAATTGCCGTCATCGTCACGGTAGGTTTCGTGGCAGACCATGCCCTGGGTCAGCAGCCCGGCGAACGGTTCTTTCAGGTCAAGATAGCCGCAGCGCTGCAAGGCGCGGGTGAAGAAGCGAGAATACAGCAAGTGCAAGACAGCATGTTCAATCCCGCCGATATACTGATCCACAGGCAGCCAATAGTCGGCGGCCTTGCGGGCAAAAGCTGTCTCGCCCTGGGCATCTGTGAAGCGCGCAAAATACCAGGAGGATTCAAAGAAAGTATCAAAAGTGTCGGTCTCACGCTCGGCGTCGCCGCCGCAGCTCGGACATTTGACATGTTTCCAGCTTGGATGATTGGCTAAGGGGTTGCCAACCGCATCAAAGTCCACATCGACCGGTAGCTCAACCGGCAGGTCGGCATCGGGCACCGGCACAATACCGCAGCTTGGGCAATGAATAATCGGGATAGGGCAACCCCAATAGCGTTGCCGCGAGACCCCCCAATCGCGGAGCCGATAGGTGACGGTTGCTTGGCCGCGCCGATCGCCTTCAAGGCGTTCCGCCATTTTCGCTTTGGCGGTTTCAACATCGAGGCCGTCGAGGAACTCGGAATTGAACAACCGCCCATCACCGACATAGGCTTCATCGGCGACATTGAATGTTTCCGGGTCAGCTTTTGACGGCAGCACCACAGGGCGAACCGGCAAATCATATTTGCGCGCAAAGTCGAGATCGCGTTGATCATGCGCTGGGCAGCCGAAAATTGCCCCTGTGCCATATTCCATCAGCACAAAATTGGCGGCATAGATCGGCAGCTCGCGGCTTGGGTCAAGCGGATGTCTTACCCGTAGGCCAGTATCGATGCCGCGCTTTTCGGCTTTTTCAATCGCTGCCTCACTGGTTCCCATGGCATTACATTCTGCGATGAAATCGGCAATCGCAGGCTGCTGGCCGGCAAGCTCAGCGGCAAGCGGATGATTGGCGGCAATGGCACAGAAGGACGCCCCATAAAGGGTATCGTGGCGGGTGGTGAAAACCTCTAAATCGCCGCTGCCGCCGATGATCTCAAAAAAGACCCGTGCGCCGATCGATTTGCCGATCCAATTATGCTGCATCAGGGTGACACGGTCAGGCCAGCGCTCCAAGGTTTTGAGGGTTTCCAATAGGTCGTCGGCAAAATCGGTGATCCGCAGGAACCACTGCGCCAGTTTGCGCTTCTCAACCGCTGCCCCGGAGCGCCAACCGCGGCCATCGATGACCTGCTCATTTGCCAAGACCGTATTTTCGACCGGATCCCAGTTAACCCACGACTCGCGGCGGTAGGCCAGACCGGCGGCCAGAAAATCGAGGAACATTTTTTGCTCATGGCGATAATAATCGGCATCGCAAGTGGCCAGTTCACGATCCCAATCATAGGAAAGGCCCATGCCTTTCAGCTGCGTCTTCATTGTGGCGATATTATCTTTGGTCCAGGTCGCCGGATGTACCCGGCGTTCGAAGGCGGCATTTTCCGCCGGCAAACCGAAAGCATCCCAGCCCATTGGATGAAGCACATTAAAGCCGTTGGCTTTCTTATAGCGCGCAACAACATCGCCAAGGGTGTAATTGCGGACATGCCCCATATGAATCCGACCTGACGGGTAGGGAAACATCTCCAAAACATAATATTTTGGCTGGCCTGGCTCGGCGGTTACCTTGAAAGCCTCATCAGCGGCCCAGCGGGCTTGCCATTTCTGCTCGGTTTCTTTGACGTTATAGCGACTCATAAATCGACTAGCCCTCGACGCACAGATCAAATGTTAATGTTGATAGCTCAAAGATAGATCAGGCGATCACCTTCATGGTCCGCGGTGGTGGTTTTGGCGCTACTCTGAGGTGCGACCTTTGATCCGGAGTTGGCGGGCGCGGGTGAGGATCTTGTCCTCCAGGGCGCGGTTCAGAGATTCACTTGCCGGCGTGTCGACCCACGCTTGGCCGGGTTTGGCAACTTGCTTAAAAATGGTTGCTCGAACGCCGTCGGAGCGCAGGGCGCGGTCAAGAATATAAACAGTGATCTTAAATCGTTCGCCGTCGTTCTCGGCGCTGCGATACCAATCGGTGATAATGACGCCGCCAAAGGGGTCGGCCGATGCTAAAGGAATGAAAGACAGGGTGTCGAGACTGGCCCGCCACAGGAAGGCGTTGACAGCAATCCCTGACGCCCCCGGTCCCTTGTCGCCTTCGGTATTTGCGAACAAATTTATCCCGCCCGCCCCAAAAATACTCTCGGCGGGTTTGTCAACTTCTGGGTCTGGGGTTGGCAAACTCTCACAGCTCGCCAGCAAAAACGTGCTCGCAATTAATATGAGGGTCGATCGCAAAGCGCCGGAATACATTTTCATAGTTAGGCCAAAACACTTCATAAACACGGGCATTTAGCCTGTTTACAACCGAATTCGCTGGATAAGTCAATTTTTTACCGTCATTGTTTTGCAGTGTTGTGAGCCGGTTGGTGAAATTGCCTGTGGCGGCGGTGGCAACAAAATTTCGGCAATCGGCCGAATTGCGAACGTTGCAAATATATCACAAGCCTGGCCAAAGCTCTTAGTGATCATGGGTAAGTTATTGACCACGTGCCGGTTAAAAGCCACAAAGGGGCAGTCAGAAAACTTGGGTGCAGCACAGCTGTGCCTTCCCGTGTAAGGATCAGTAGGAGCATATTATGCGAACTGCAAAACAAATTGGAGCGCTTGGTGGCGCTTTAGTTCTTTCTGCCGGCTTGGCGGCCTCTGCAAGTGCAGCAGAATGGAGCATGAAGGTAAGTGGTTACATGAGAGCCGGTGTGATTGCGTCGAACTTGAACGACGATCATCAGGGCCAAGGCGTATTCAACGATAGTGAAATCCATTTCACACCGACAATTAAACTCGATAACGGTATCACTTACGGTGCTCGTGTCGAGCTTGAGGGCTTCACAGCAAGCGACCAAATTGATGAGCATTATGTATTCATCAAAGGTGCCTTCGGTGACATTCGGATCGGTGCGGAAGATGCCGCTCATTACAACATGCATAGCCAAGCACCTGGTGGTGGTTGGGCTAACTACTCCGATGACACATATTTAGCGACATATTCCAATATTTCGACCGCTGATTATGCAAGTAATGACTCTAACAAAATTTACTACATGAGCCCAAGCATGAACGGGCTGAAGATCGGCTTGAGCTATGCTCCAGATACATCCTCCGGTGGTGGTCATCAAGGCGGCGGAATCACAAGTAATGAAAAGACCGCTGGTAATTTTGGCGGAGCCTATGCTGTTGGCGCTCAGTACAAAGGTGATTTGTCTGGCCTTGGTGTGAGTGCGATGCTTGGTTATCAGCACCTAGGTTTGGACAGTCCCGGGACCGTTAAGACAAATACGTTTAACGAAGACCGTGAAGTCATCATCGGCGCCCTTAGTGCATCCATGGGCGGTGTTAAAGTTGGAGTGTCATACAAGACGGATGATATGGGCAATACCGACATCGAGAAGAACGTCTATGCCGTTGGTGTTTCATATACCGCTGGTGCTTTAACAATCGGTGCCGGTGGCGGCACAAGCACCACTGAAACAAGCGGTGTTGATAGCGACTCAAACAACGCCGCAGCTTCGCTTTCATACAAGATCGGCCCAGGTGTTGTCGTCGGTGGTGGTATTCAGTACCAAGACATCGACACAAAAGTTGACGAAGCCCTTGGTGTCGTCATGGGTGTTAAGTTGTCATTCTAAACTGACAGCAAGAAGATCCAAAGAAGGTCGGCTAGGGAAACCTAGCCGACTTTTTTTATGTCCACCCTATGCCGCCGGATACGGCTTGCGTATAACTGCGCCATCAAACCACGCACAATAGAGCCCCGGCATGACAGTTAATGACGAAATCCAAGGCAATTTGATCTCCGTTACCGACAGCATTGACCGTGCTGTTGCCGATTATGAGCGACCTGCAGGCTCGGTCCAGCTGATCGCCGTCAGTAAGGTTCAACCCATTGATCGGGTGAGGGCCGCCGTCCTTGCCGGGCATCGGCTGTTTGGGGAAAACCGCGTTCAGGAAGCCTTGGCGCGGTGGCTGCCTTTAAAAGAAGAATTTGCCGACATTCAGGTCCATTTAATTGGCCCCTTGCAAACCAATAAAGCCCGTGATGCCGTCGGTTTCTTTGATGCCATC
This sequence comes from SAR116 cluster bacterium AG-355-O21, assembly GCA_003280605.1. Classification (GTDB taxonomy): domain Bacteria; phylum Pseudomonadota; class Alphaproteobacteria; order Thalassobaculales; family Thalassobaculaceae; genus TMED26. Next base: position 6,589 of record QCEM01000029.1, read on the forward strand.
CATACGGTTGACCGGCCGCGGCTGGCGGCGGCGTTGGCGCGCGAAATGGATCGTCTAGATCGGCGGCCTGACTGCTTTATCGAAGTCAATACCGGCAAAGAACCGCAGAAAGCCGGTATTTTTCCAAGTGACGCCGACCAATTTATTGATAGCTGCCGTACCGAATACGGGCTACCGGTTGTTGGCTTGATGTGTATCCCCCCCGCAGATGAGGAGCCTGCGCTGCATTTTGCTCTGCTGCGGGAAATTGCCAAGCGCAACGGCCTTGCGGAACTGAGCATGGGCATGAGTGGTGATTACCAGACAGCGATTGGCTTTGATGCCAGTTTGGTGCGTGTCGGCACGGCGGTTTTTGGTACCCGCCAAGCTGTTTAACAGCCGCCAATTTGAAGATAGCTTGCGGCCATTAAATCCCTCAGCAATGCCAGCATAACTGCCTGTTCAACCGCCACACAGCCTGCCGTCGGCGGGAAACCAGGACGCGCTAAATGCAAGAAAATTGCACTGCCTTTACCGGCCACCACCGGATCATCATTATAACCCAGTGGCACAATCAGGTCATAAACATGGTCATCGCGCCATAGCCGTTCATGACTGCCGGTATAAGGGCGGATGATCAGCCGATTATAGTTTTCGCCATCGGCTGGATCATCTGACCAGCCCATTTCCGGGCGAAGCGCTTGCAGGGGCAGCGCCGTTGCCGGTGGGTCCCGGCGATCAGGTCGGTAAAAAACTTGCCGGAAGCCGAAACGGCCGCACGGTGTGACCCCATCACCTTCCGCTTTGTTGGCGGCAATGCCGCTCCTGCCGAGGGCACAGCGATAGGTTTTTCCGGCCCAAGAGATCTCTCCTTGAGCGAGGTTTTGCGCCGTCTGAACATGAACTTCCATGGGCGACCTGTCAGGTTAGCCGTTAGGCGGTCGATTTTGTGCCTGCGCGCGATACTGATCTAAAGCCCGCATCATCCACGACGATAGCTCGGCACCGGATTGCTTATTCACGGCTGTCGGCGGTGCCAGGCGCGGCGCGGTATTCGGCGCTAAATCAGCAGCATTTGCGGTGCCGGCAGCCGCTGCGGGGCGTTTGATCGGGGCGGTGACGGCCGCTAAGCGGCTTGGATCGGCGGCGGCAAACAAATTATGACTGAGCGAGCCGTGATTGCCGGCCATTTCCCGGCCTTGACCTTGGTTTTTTATGAAATTATCCAGCAGGGAACCACTGATATTTTGCAATTCCAGGCCTGCTTTTGACGGCTCAGTCGGCAAATTTGGGCCGATTCCGCCAGTTGTGGCCAATGCTAAGGCCGGTGCTATAGCGGGCGCCGTGGTCATTGTTGCGGTCACTGCCGGGGTGGGTGCTGTGTCAGGTAGATTTGTCTTGGCCGTAACGGTGCCGCTGTCCGCCTGCCTGCCGCTGATGGCGGCGATCAATTGCTCCGATGCCCGCTCACCGTCGGCATTCATCGCCAATGTATCGGCCGCCGTCATCGCCAGCCCAACCGGCCCCATGAACAGCATGCTGCCCATAAAGCGCGCCGGCGCTGAAATCGTATCACCGGTGATGGCACGGTAAACGTTGGCAACGCCCGGGATATGCTGCAAGGGATTGACGATATCGACCAGGTCACCAAAGCTAAAGTCATGGTTTTCGGTGTCGCCCTCAGAGGTATCATGTGGGTCCCCCATCTGGGCCATAGCTGGTGGCGTCACAGGTCCATTCAGGGCTTGGCGGCTGCTTAAAATATCGGACATAGGTATTGCCTTTTAAAAACGCTGTTCAAAAAGCCAATGCAAGTCTTATGCCATGAATTAAAAACCTCACCGGTGGTGCCTAAAAAAGATGCCCCGAGCGCTGTGCTTTGGTCGCCAAATAGCGTTGATTATGCTGGTTGCTTGGGAACACATGCGCGACCCGGTCAGCAATTTTGATGCCGCAGGCTTCTAATTGCCCGAGTTTCTCCGGATTGTTGGTCATCAGCCGGACGCTGCCAACGCCAAGTTGGCGCAGCATCTCGGCCGCCGGCCGGTAAAGTCTTTCATCGGCGTCAAACCCCAAAGCCAGATTGGCATCAACCGTGTCCAGGCCTTGATCCTGCAGCGCATAGGCCCGCAGTTTGTTGATCAGCCCAATATTTCTGCCCTCTTGCGCCAAATACAGCAAAACACCACCACCGGCGGCATTTATTTCCTTAATCGCGCCTTGCAACTGGTCGCCGCAATCACAGCGCAGGCTGCCAAGAAGGTCACCGGTTAAGCATTGCGAATGTAAGCGCACCAAAACCGGTTGGTCAAAATCGATCTGCCCGATTTTCAGGGCCAAGTGTTCGGTGCCACCATCAAGCGGGCGAAAGGCCACAACATCGCAATCATCGGCCCCGGCCAGCGGCACATGGGCGGTGGCGGCCTGAGTCAATCGAACCGCAACCTGATCGCTATAGTCGGCAATCGCCGCCACATCAACCAGCAGCAAGCTATGCGCCGCCGCCCAACGACCGGCTGTCATCGGTCCAAGCGGCGCTACTAGGGCGACCACGGCGGCCGGCAATAGCCGCGCCAGTTTCATCAGCTTGATGGCGCTCACGCCAAGGCCATCGGGCGATGCCGGCAGTACCGTCAGATCGCCAATCGACTGGGTCTCAACCGGCGAGCTGGTTGGGTCGACCAAACGGTGCACCCGATCATCGTCAACGGCCGCCGTCAGGGCAATGGTTTGGGCCGTTGCCGGATCGACCTTTAAGCCCATGGCAATGGCGCGTTGACCGGTGATTGCGAGAACCGGTGCTGAGCCGGCAAGCTGGGCCAGATCACGACTGCCGACGGGTCCCAAGAGTTCTGCGGCAACGATAATGGCAACATTATCGCGGTCGCGGATGGCCACAATGCCACCGCGGCGCAATTCGGAAATCGCGCGGTCAACATCAATTTGGTCTGGCGCCCGGACGCTAGGCGACGGAAAGTCCTGGTGGATGGTCATTAGCAAGCTTATTGTACAGGCCGCAGCGGAGGTCAAGATCAATGCGAAAGGAAAACGACAGGATGGTGGTTTTTAACGGCTATGATCAAGCAGGCCTCGACCGGGCTTACAATAATTCCGCTAAAGTTCCCAATGTTGGCGACATCACCGACGGCTGGGCGAAACGCAGTGCCGAAGCAGTCAAATACCTTAGCTGCGACCTGGATGTTGCCTATGGTCCGCATCCTCGACAATGTCTTGACGTGTTCCCGACAGCCAAACGCGGCGCACCGGTGTTGGTGTTTATTCATGGCGGTTATTGGCACAGCCGCGACAAATCACTGGTGCATTTCTTGGCACCGTTATACGTCGCGGCGGAAGTCAATTTTGTTGCCATCGGCTATCGCTTATGCCCGGAAGTGAGTGTCGCCGATATTGTCGCTGACATCGCTGCCGGGCTGCGCTGGCTGGCGTCGGCGGCGGTCGATTTTGGCGGTGATCCGGCGCGTATTTTTGTCGCCGGGCATTCGGCCGGTGGGCACCTGGCAGCGACCATGTGTGGCCCTAAAGGAGTGCCGGAGCTGTTGGCCGGCGGTTGCTCGATCAGCGGCCTTCACGATCTTGTCCCAATTCAGCATTCTTATCTCAATGAGACTTTGGCCATGGACCCAGCGACGGCCCGCGATTTAAGCCCAATTCAACATCTCCTCGATGCCGGCCCGCCGCCGCTCAATTTACCACCGCAAGTTTTTGCCGTCGGCGATAAAGAAGGTCCGGAATACTTGCGTCAGCGTGACGACATTGTCGCCGCCTTACGGGCGGCAAATCAGCCGGTTTTGACCGTTGAGTTGGCCGACCGTGACCATTTTACCGCCTTAAGCGCCGCCGCCGAACCGGCGCACCCCCTGGCCGAGGCCATCTTGCGGCTGATCTTCGCGCCACCGCCGCGGTCATTGCCGAAATCGTAAAGGATACGATTTCATCTTGTTCCTTGGCTAAAGGCTCACTACCCTATGCGAGAGAAATATATCCGAACTGCGCGGATGCCGCGATCCCAGGGAGTATAACAAATGGTGAGCAAGCGATTACTGGTGATTGATGACGACAGTATGTTGCGGCAAACCTTGAGTGAACAACTGCGCATCCGAGAAGAGTTTGAGACCTATGAAGCAGCGACCGGTGAGGCGGCATTGGCGCTGCTCAAAGAATTGAACTTTGACATCATGTTGATGGATGTTGGCCTGCCAGACATTGATGGCCGTGAGCTATGTCGCTTGATCCGCCGGCAAGGCATCAAAGCACCGATCATGATGCTGACCGCACGTGATGGTGAGGCCGATACCATTCTTGGCCTTGACGCCGGCGCCAATGACTACATCACCAAGCCCTTTAAAATTTCTATTTTGCTGGCCCGGCTGCGCGCGCATTTACGGCAACACGAACAAAGTGACGATGCCGTATTCACCATTGGCCCATATCAATTCAGGCCCAGCGCCAAGGTCCTGATTACCGGCGACAGCCGGAAGATCCGCTTGACCGAAAAAGAAACCGCCATCCTGAAATACCTATATCGGGCCGGCAATCAGATGATAACGCGTGAAACGCTTTTAAATGAAGTGTGGGGTTATAATGCGGCGGTGACCACCCACACCTTAGAGACGCATGTTTATCGCCTCCGCCAGAAAATTGAAACCGACCCCTCAAATGCCGATATTCTGGTGACCGTCACGGGCGGCTATCAGCTGTGCCCTTAAGCGGTGCGGTTCTTCAAGCCGATAACCAGGCTTAAGGCCAAGGCCATCGCCACCGTTGTGATGCTTCCAAAGATCCAGCCGTTCACGTCCCAGTCAACAAAGTAGGTGACGATTTGCGGCAATAAAATCGGACCAATCAGAACCCCTAAATTGCGCCCCGTCATCAAAATGGCAAAAGCTTTTGGACCGCTCCGCTCGGCCCCAAGAATGGTGCTCGGCAGGGCAAATAAACAAACCGGTGCAATGCCAATTCCAACACCGTAGATGACCAGCAATGCAAGTCCAAACAGCGGGTATGTCGCCCAGGACATGGAAAGCCAAACAAAGGCTTGTAAAATCAATGAAATCATCAATAGCACGGCGACACTACCGCCACGCTTCAACAGGGCTGCCGTGACCAGACTGAAGACGATCAGCATACAGACCGGGACGGAATAGCCGATGATTGACGCTGTTTGATCAAAGCCATGGACATCGATTAAAAACAGTGGCAACCAGGTCATGTAGGCGAAATACTGTCCTGACCAAAGCGTGAAAATGATCGCCGTAACAATTAAAAAACGGTTCTCGGCGCGGCTGTGGGCCGTCACTGCGGCGGCGGCGGTGTGCAGGCCAGCGCTCAGATCGACCTGTTTGTGGTGGCGGATCCAGATGGTCCAAAGCGCAAAGCCGACGGCCAGCGCAAAACCCGCAAACCACAACACACGCCAGTCATTTACGGCCGTTGCGATCGGCGTCAAGGCGTTGGCGGTGAGCTGGCCAACAGGGATCCAGATGGCCGATAGGGCGATGGCCACGGGCAGATGCTGGGCGGCGGCATTGCGGCTGGCGTAAACAGGGCCGATAATGGCAAATACCGCAAAGCCGAGCCCTTCGAAGGCGCGGCTGATAAACATCACCAAGAATTGTTCAGGGGCGGCCAGGGCCAGTAAATTGCCCGACATCACGGCGGCAAAAGCCAGCAATAAGAACCGGGGCGGTCCCCAGCGCGCCATGGCACTGCCCAGACCCATTGAAAAAAACAGTCCAATGAGCGCGTAGACCGACATTAAGCCACCGGCAAACAGCGGCTCATATTGGTATAAATCAAGCAAATTGGGCAAGACCGGCGGCAGTTTGAACTGCTGGAAGGCCGCCATCGCAGCCAACCCAAACCCAAACAAGATGCCGATCCAATTGCTGGCCATGATCTTCCTCAGCCGATGCGGCGGGCAAAAAGCAAAGTTTCTGTCAGCAAGAGTATTCAGCGCGGTTCGGGCCGGCGCCTATATCGCGGATGCCGGTGGCTGGGGCGGCAGGGATCGAACCTGCGCATGACGGGATCAAAACCCGTTGCCTTACCGCTTGGCTACGCCCCATCCGACGGCAATGCGCGTCATATGAGCGCGGGTATAGACGCATTTGCGCACACGTGCAAGTGTGGTGTGTCTAAAAGACGCGGTGTTATACTCGGCCTGAGTAAAAAGTTTAGCGAGGGCAAATATGAACAATAATAAAATAGATATGCCTTGGAGCATTAAAGGCGTCAGCTCGGAAGCACGAACGCTCGCAAAAGCAGCTGCCGCCCGTGAAGGCGTAACCATGGGTGAATGGGTCTCACAGGCTATTCGCCGCCGCAGCCAGCCGATTGCCAGCGAGGCCATCGACGCCGGTCCGCCGTCAGACCAGGCCGTCAATTCGGAAGCCATCAATGCGCATGTTCAACAGCAAATCCAAGCCTTGGAAGCACGTATGGTTAATCTCGCGAAACCCCTGGACGAGGTGATTACACAGCTGGCCCAGCGCATCGATGCCTTAGAAGCGCGCTTGCGGCAACAGCCAGCTGCGCCGGACCGTGAGCGCGATAGCTGAACTGCTCTCCCGGCCGCCGGCGGTGCTTGGCTGGCCCTGGTCGAAAGCCGGTCGCACTGCGGCGCGTGGCCGGCCGCCGCGGCAATCGCTGGGCGGCGGCTGATCACGCCGTCCGATCCTGCAGTCTCGGCGGCCAGTCTCATTGGCCAGTCTCGGCGGCCAGTCTCATTGGCCAGTCTCGGCGGCCTGGCTCGTCTTTCTGTTCTTCCAAAAGCCAGTTTGTTTTGATAATCTCGGCCAAGGTAGTGTTGGAGGAAGGTGATATGACGAAACAGACACCTTGGAGCGTTAAAGGTATCGCTCGGATTGATCATAATATCAGTCGCTCACATCTCCATTCGACAACAGATGCTGTCAATATTCAGTTAAACGCCGCCGTTGATACCGACGATATGGCGGCGGCAGATCGTCCAAGACAGCGTTTCATGGCAGCTGCCGGCGACGACCAAGCCGCAGCGCCTGCTCCGTCACCCTATGCCTTTGGTCCTGGTCGTTGGCGGTCGGCACAGGTGGCCATAAATGCGCCGGCGACGCCAGATCCCGTGCCCGCCACCGACGACGCTCGTCATCAGGGGTCAAACCGGCCGTTCACAAGCCGCTTTCGTGGCCCCGGCGGGCCAGCTGATTCGCCGCAAGTGATTTTGGGTAAATGGCAGCAGATGTTGCAAGACTTTGAGAAAATCAACTTAGAACAGAGTCGCCAACGTGACGCCCTAATGCTGGGGATGGAGCAGTTACAGGGGCAAATAGATCATTTGCAAAATGTTGTCGACGCCGCCGAGCGGCGGGTTGAGCAGATCTCAAACAAGGTCAGTAACCTGCCGCCGCCGCCGTCAACACTGGCCATTGAACAAGGTGTGGCAACCACTGGCCGGGCGCTCATGCGTTTGGCCACTCGGATCGAGGCATTGGAGCAGCCAAAGGCCCTACCGTCGCGCCTGTTAGCAGCCATCAAGGGGGTGCTGACCGCCGTTGTTCCGCGCCGGTCCAGTAACCCAGGTAGTGCCCGCCGTTGATCTTTCCGCGAAAATCGTTCTCATATTATTTGACAGGTTTTTTCAACCAATTAGTGTGCTATGAAGTTAACGATCTTCAGGTACCAAGCCAACCCAGGTTGACATCCATTTAAAACCCACCGGAAGGAAATTTAAGCGTGGCCAAAAGCAGCTCCCCGTGGAGCGTCAAAGGCATAAATGAGGAAACCCGGACAATTGCGCGATCTGAAGCGCAAACTGCCGGCATGACCATTGGCCATTGGGTTGATCACGCCATTCTAGCGACCGCTTTGCAAGATGTTGGGGCCATTGCCGGCCGCCAAACCCCACCATCCGATCATGCGACAGGCCAAGCGGTCGCCTCGTCGCCGGCATTGATTGATGTTTCCGCTCAGATTGCCGCCAGTGAGCAAAAAATCGAGGCGGCGATTCATCCGCTGCTCGCCTCCATGCATAGCCTGACCGAACGCTTGCTGCGGCTGGAAGAAAAAGCCCCCCCGGCAGCTCTGGCAACCGCCGCCGCCGCCTCCCCGGACACCACAGTGGCGCCTGCCGGCAGGCTACGTCCAAGCGCTAAAATACCGGGAAATCAGCCGCTTCCGGCCGTCGATAAACCGTGGAGCTGGCAACTGCCGCTGCACCCGCAATTGAAGCGTACCGCAGGCTTTCATTGGACCACACGGTCACGGGTTCGCTGGTTAAAACCGAAACCGGCGGCGCTGCCGGTGGCACCTCAAGGGCTGGCACCACCGGCGATTGCGCCGATCGGCGATTTAGGCCCCGTCAACATCAATATTGATGTCGGTCAGCATCGCCCCCGGCCACGTCCGCCGACAGCAGATTTGGCACCATCGATCATCATCGTTGAGAAACCGCCGATCGTTAAGACGCGATTAAAGCAGGGCGGGTTTGTGCAGGGTGTGGTCACCGAGCCGGTCGAAATATTACCGCCACTGCCAGCTTCTAACCGCCGCCGGCGCTGGCCGATTGTGGTCTCGTTGCTGCTGATGTTGGTTATGTTAGCGGCGGCGGCAAGTTACGCCCGGCCGCAGCAAGCACGGGCCGTCTGGCAACTGATGACCGATCAGGCGACGGCTTTGTGGGGCCCCGTAAAACAACAATCAATGGCGTTCCTCGCGGATAATTTGGGCATTGGATCGCCCCCTGAAGGCGGCCCGGCGGGCCAGTCGGGGGGCCAGTCGGCGGGCCAGTCGGAGGTCCGGGAACAACAGCCGACAGAACCGCAAACTCAAACAGCCGCCCCGGCACCCTCTCAGGTGATGCCAAAAAAACCGGCAACCGACCCCGCCGCTGCCACCGGCCAGAGCGTTGCCGCCCGCCCACAACCGGCCCCGGCAACCACTGCGCCGCCGGCACCGCAACTGACAAGCCCTGCCGCCGAGGATGCGGCGGCGGCAACATCGGGCATATCTTTGACCGCGCTGCGCCAGCAAGCACGCGCCGGTGCGCCGCAAGCACAAAGTCAACTGGGGTTGCATTTTTTGCGCGGTGACGGGGTTGCCCGCGATCCTAAACTTGCCGCTCAATGGCTGCGGGAGGCCGCCATCCAAGGGGTTGCTTCAGCGCAATACAATTTAGGGGTGCTATATTCTCAAGGCATTGGTGTTTCCGCCAACAGTGTTCGGGCACAGCTTTGGTTTCTGAGTGCTGCCGAACAAGGTTTGGTGGCGGCAATGTATAATCTGGGCCTGGTTTACGTGCTTGGCGGTGAGACTCCGCAAAATTACCCGGCAGCGATCAGCTGGTTTGAAAAGGCGGCGGCGGGTGGCATTTGGCAAGCACATGCCAATTTGGCGCAAATTTATGCCAAAGGTTTAACCGGCACGGCAGATCTGGCGCGGGCGCAGGAATACGCACAAAATGCCGCCGAGCTTGGCGGCCCGGCGGCCGGACAGCAAATCGCCAAGCGCGAATTTGAGCCGTTATTGAGCATTGATATGAGCGCACAGAACTAATCAACGGACCATGGGTTGGCTTTTGCCGGGTAGCTGACGGCACTGCGAATCCACCAATCCGGTGCCGCTTCCTGTAGCTTTTTGGCGGCCGCCCTGGCCACCGCCAGGTCGCTAAAAAGCCCAAAACAGGTTGCCCCGCTGCCTGACATGCCATGGTGCAAAACCTGTGCTTGGCAGCCGAGCAAGTCTAAGGCTTGTTGGACCACAGGCGCTGCCTTGATGGCCGCTGGCGTCAAATCATTGGCGGTGTTTTTCAGGTAGTTCACGGCTTGCCGTTGATTGCCGATCGCTTGGGCATTCTGGAGGACACCGCTGGACCCACCGTCATGGGCGGCAAAAACCGCTGCGGTCGATAATTTGACACCTGGGTTGAGCAGAACCAATCCGAACCCTGGCCAGTTTGCCAACGGCTCGATCTCGGCGCCGGTGCCGCGGATCACAGCAGGCCGTGCGGTGACACAGACCGGCACATCGGCACCAAGGCTCCGGGCAATAGCGGTGATATTTTCGGCCCCTAAGTTGATTCTGTTGATCTGGCACAGCGCCCGAAGGCAGGCTGCGGCATCGCTTGAGCCACCGCCAATGCCGGCGGCGACGGGTAGGTTTTTTTGTAAGTCCACAGCCACGGGTCCGGCCTGTGGGTAGTGCTGCCTGAAGGCAGCTATTGTCGCGGTCACAAGGTTATGATCCGGGTCATCAATGGCCGCCGAAAAGTCACCGGTCATCCTTAAACAATCATGCTGACGGCGGCTTGGCAGAACCCTTAAATGGTCGCCAATGTTGGCAAAAATCACCAGGCTTTCAAGGTCATAATAGCCATCGGGACGGCGACCGTTGAGTTGCAAGCAGAGATTAATCTTGGCGGCTGCAAAGGCGCTGATCATTGGCTGTTCCTGCCAGCTCACGGGGATCGCCGGCGGCACCCTGTGTCAGCGCCGATCATCGCTGCCTGCTGCCGTCAGACCGTCGCGAAGTTTCGTTTGGAGGCGCTCGCGCAACTCTGGGTCAGGGTCAAATAATTGCGCCCGTCGCCATTGAAAACGGGCCTCGTTTCGGCGGCCGGCGTGCCAGTATGCATCCCCTAAATGGTCGTTGATCACAGGGTCGGTTGGGCGCAGTTCGGCAGCCCTCTCTAAATGCGTCACAGCTTCGTCAAACCGCCCGCGGCGATATTTAATCCAGCCCAAGCTATCAACGATGTAACCATCGCTTGGCAGCAACACGGCAGCTTTTTCAATGAGCGCCTCGGCGCGATCAAGGTTAATGCCCTGGTCGGTCCAGCTATAACCAAGGTAATTCATCACATATGGTTGGTCCGGGCTAAGCGTCAGGGCCTGCAAAAAGTCCCGTTCCGCACGTGGCCAAAGCTTGGCCCGTTCAAGGGCGATACCGCGGGCATAATAGACCGACCAATCGGCTTGGTCATTGGCGGTCAGTCGAGCAATGGCGGTGTCATATGCAGCAATGGCTTGCGGCCAATCTTCGCTGCGGCGGTGTAAATCACCTAACCGAATGGCAGGTTCCGGATTGCCTGCTTGGCGCGTCATCATGGCTGTCAAAACCGCCGTCGCACCTGCTTTATCGCCATTTGCATCCAGGGTTTCGGCGCGCCGCAAGTTGGCCATCAGCCGAAACGGCGAGTTGGTTTGCACATTTTGGTAGGCATCGAGGGCACGTTGTAATTGCGCCCGCGATTCATGGATTTCACCAATCAACAAATATCCCAAGGCTTGCTTTGGATCCAGATAGGTTGCCAGCCGAGCAAAGAAAAGTGCGCTGCCGTTTTGGCGCTCGCGATGTAACGCACTGGCAATATCAAACAGCGCCTCGGCGGCACCTTCGGCAACCGACATCCTGGGTGAGGTGCTGTCGGTTCGCTGCAAATGTGCAATCACCTGCTCGCGGTCAAGCAGCGGGTCGTCGCGGGATTCGATCAATGATAAAGCGGCTTGCCGGTTGTCGCCGCGCGCAAACTCCGTCGCCATTGCCAGGGTTAACCGCAAGGCCGCAGGCGGTTTATGCGCACCGGCGGTTTGAAAATGCTCAATCGCTGCGGCATGCTCGCCGGCGGCGGCGGCAATCAGCGCCCGATGCAAATTGGTGAGGGCCGAAAACCCTGTGAAGGCGCTAAGCCCGGTCAGCGTTTGCTCGACCTGGTCATAGCGCCCCTGGCCAAGATTGACCCAGGCCAACAAAAGTGGCCCAATTGCCCGATTGACCGAACTGCTCGGCAAGTCATTCAAGCGCTTACTGGCGGCCGCGTAATCGCGCCGCTGAATATCCTCAACCGCCAGCGCTAAGGAAATCAGCGGGTTCTTTTGCTCGCTGACGTCAAAAATACGCGCTAACGCGAAGGCACGGTTATAGGCATTATTATCAAAACTGACGGCAAAAGCCTTGGTCAATACCGCCCGGTTTTCAGGTTCGGCATTAAGCACGAAATCAATGTGTCGTTGGGCAATGCCGCTGTCAAACTGCCGCATTGCTTGACTGCCGACCAGGTAGCTGCCGGCAAGGCTTCGGGGCAACACCTCGGCCGCCGCCACAGTGGGCGCGCTCACCGCCGCCTCGGACGCGGTGTCACCGCCCAGCGGCACTTGGGCACAGCCAACAACAAGGAGTGCTGCACCTGCGACGGCCACGGCACGAGCGGCCTGTCTAACTGCTGGTCTCTGCACCCTCTGTTCCTGGCTTTCCATGCCTTGCCTCTAACGCCTCACCGCGAACTGAGTGGTAGCGGCAGGCTCACATATTTGGATAATTCGGTCCGCCGCCACCTTCAGGCACGACCCAATTAATGTTTTGGCTTGGGTCTTTAATATCACAGGTTTTGCAATGCACGCAGTTTTGAGCGTTAATCTGTAACCGGGCATTTTCACCTTCATCATCGCGGATAATCTCATACACCCCAGCCGGGCAATAGCGTTGTTCGGGCGCATCGTAATAGGCCAGATTGTAGCTGATCGGTATACTTTGATCGCGCAGGGTTAAATGCGCAGGTTGATTTTCTTCATGGTTGGTGCTGGACAGAAACACCGACGATAGCCGGTCGAAGCTGTACGTGCCATCGGGTTTGGGATAGTCAATCTTTGGATAATGTGCCGCTAGCCCCAAGCTCTCATGATCGCTGTGATGGTGGAAGGTCCACGGCGCCCGGCCGCGCAAAACATACGTGTCGATTGCCGCATAGGCCATGCCACCCCATAATCCAAGCGCAAACGCCGGGCGGATATTGCGCACCTGGTAAAGCTCTTGCCACATCCATGTTTTCTGAATGCGGTCGCTGTAATCGGTGAGTTCTTCGGCGCGGTAATCGGCCCATTCGACGCCCTCGGCCAAATGGTCAAAAATCGCTTCTGCCGCCGTCATCCCGGATTTAATGGCATTATGGCTGCCTTTGATTTTCGGCACATTCAAAAAGCCTGCGCCGCAGCCAACCAACATGCCGCCTGGAAAGGTCAATTTCGGGATCGACTGGAAACCGCCTTCGTTGATCGCACGCGCGCCATATGAAATCCGCCGGCCACCTGCCAAATGCGCCTTGATCGCCGGATGCGTCTTATAGCGTTGGAACTCCTCAAACGGGCTCATGTGAGGGTTTTTATAATCAAGGCCGATCACATAGCCGATGGCGACTTGGTTATTCTCTAAATGGTACAGGAATGAGCCACCATAGGTGCCACTGTCCACCGGCCAGCCAACCGTGTGCAGGGTCAGCCCTTGGCGATGGTTTTCAGGCGGAATTTCCCACAGCTCTTTGATGCCGATACCATAGGTCTGTTCCTCGGCGTCGGCGCGCAAATCAAACCGCGCAACCAAGGTCTTGGTCAATGAGCCGCGCGCGCCTTCGGCAAAGATTGTCTGCTTGGCGCGCAGCTCCATGCCGGGCATATGCATTTCGGTGGCGCTGCCGTCCTTGCCAATGCCCATGTCGCCGGTGACGACGCCGCGAACCTGACCCTCGGCGTCATACAGAACCTCTGCCGCCGCAAAGCCAGGGTAAATTTCAACGCCCATGGCCTCGGCCTGTTCGGCCAGCCAGCGGCAGACATTGCCCAAGCTAATGATGTAGTTGCCGTGATTGTTCATCTGCGGCGGCGTCGGTAGACGAAAGCTTTTGGTTTCCGTCAGGAATAAAAACTCATCGGCCGTCACCGGCGTGTTTAACGGTGCGCCGCGCTCTTTCCAATCGGGAAACAGCTCATTCATGGCCCGCGGTTCCATGACCGCGCCGGATAAAATATGTGCGCCGATCTCCGAGCCTTTTTCAAGGACACAGACGCTGATCTCACGTTCTGCCTCACCGGCCAATTGTTTTAACCGGATCGCCGCTGCAAGCCCTGCTGGGCCACCGCCAACGACAACGACATCGAATTCCATCGATTCGCGTTCCATATGCGCCTCGTTATTTTTCATTATTACCTGCTAAACTGATATAACATTTGGCTAAGGCCCGTCCATTGCTTATGCGGACGCAAAACGACGCAGAACAGGGAACGTAAATTGACCGACCAGGCGACATTGATGGACCAAGAAGCATTGCGGGCCGCGCTTGCCTGGCAACTGGCCTTGGGAGCGGACGAAGCGTTAAACGAAACCGCCATCAATCGCTTTGCGGCAGCGCCGCCTGCCGCCGCTGCGGTGGCGGCTGCTTCGGCGCCGTTGCCATCCGCCGCGCCTTCGCCAGCAGCAGCTGTGCCGCGGGCAATCCGGGCCGCCAAAGGCACGCCGCCCGATACCGGCGCAGAGGCACGTCAGTTAGCTGCAGCGGCGATGGATTTACCGGCGTTGCGCCAGGCTTTGGAAAATTTTGAGGGCTGCGGCCTGAAAGCAACGGCAAGCAATTTGGTTTTTGCCGACGGCAACCCGGCCGCGCCGCTGATGCTGATCGGCGAGGCACCAGGCGGCGATGAGGATCGCCAAGGACGGCCGTTTGTGGGTGTCAGCGGGCAATTATTAGACCGCATGCTTGCCAGTATCGGGCTTGATCGTGATGCGTGCTACATCACCAATATGCTGCCCTGGCGGCCGCCGGGTAATCGCCAACCGACGGCGGCTGAACTGGCTGCATGTTTACCGTTTCTGCAGCGGCATATCGCGCTTGTTGCGCCCCGTGTTCTGGTTTTTGTCGGCGGTACGTCAGCGAAAACCCTGCTTGGCAAAAGCGAGGGTATTATGCGCTTGCGTGGGCGCTGGTATGACTTCAAACTGCCGGAGGTTGATGAGGCGATTCCGGCACTGGCGATGTTTCATCCAGCATATTTGCTGCGGTCGCCGGCACAAAAAGCGTTGGCATGGCGCGATTTGTTGGCCTTACAAGAACGTTTAGCGACCGCCGTTACAGCATGAAAATAACCCGTTCAGCGGCGGCATCTGATGGTTATGCGTTGGCAGCGTTGCGGATAGCTTTGTCATCCAAGGCGGTGATTTTGGGCGATCAAAGTCTTCCTGCTTGCTGGCCTATCGGGGCTAGACTAAAGACATGTGCGAGATCGACACGGCCATTCAATTATACGGTGGACGACGCATGACACGGCAATGGCTTTTAAGTGGCACACGATCGGTTGTCCTGGCGGCTCTGTTGTTGGCAAGCATGCCGATCTGGTTGGTTGCTGTCGCGGCGGCCAATGAGGTTGCGCGGGTGCAGGCCGATGGCGTGCAAAAGCCCGTGCCACAACACGGCCTTTTGCCGCAACCACTGACGGCGGCCGATGTTGCGCTGTACCAGCGCATCTTTGACGTCCAGCAAGCGGGCAAATGGCGGTCCGCCGACCAGTTGATCAAGAAGCTTGAGAGTGAATTATTGTTGGGTGACGTGATGGCGCAGCGCTATTTGCACCCCACAAAATACCGTTCAAAGTTTAAAGAATTACAGGCCTGGTTGCGGCAATACGCTGACCATCCCGATGCCACCCGTATTTATCGTTTGGCGGTGCGCCGGCGGCCACCAAGCGGTGGTCGCTTGCGGGCACCGACAGCAGGTTATCTAAACGGTAACGGCGCCGATATCACTCGGGTTTCCTCGGTTGATAAAATGCGCCGCCAGCCGGTCAACAAGCTTGGCCGAAGCGTGCTCCGGCAGGTCGACAAATTCCTTGGCCGTGGTTATCCGACAGGGGCTTTGAAATATCTTCGCACCAGCAAAGCGAAAAGCCGTTTGGCAGCGCTTGACTATGCCGATGCAATGGCGCGGGTGGCGCGAGGCTATTTTGTTTTCGGTAAAGACAAGGAAGCGCTGGAAGCTGCCGAAGCAAGCTTGAAAGCAGGGTCCGGAAAACTGGTTTTGGTGAACTGGACCGCAGGTCTGGCGGCTTGGCGCCTGGCCGATTATGCGGCGGCGGCCAAATATTTTTCCGATTTAGGCCGCGCGACGGCATCGGCACCTGCTGATCGCGCTGCCGGCGCGTACTGGGCATCACGGGCTTTTTTGGTGCTCCGGCAACCTGCCGAAGCAACAAGCTGGCTGGTCACGGCCGCCCTGAATCGCGATACATTTTACGGCTTATTGGCGCGCCGCGCCCTCGGTGTTGAGATTCCAATTGATTGGGATTTGCCGGGCTTAGAGACGGCCGCGATCAAGACCTTGAGCGATCACCCCAATGGTCGCCGGGCGCTGGCCCTGCTGCAGATCAACCGTGATTACAGGGCCGAACGGCATCTTCGGAAAATGGCGGCAACGGTGCCTGAGACGATGCGCACAACCATTATGACGGTGGCGGCACGTGCAGGCATGCCGGGGTTATCAATTCGGATGGCGGCTTTGGTCCATGAACGCACCGGGCGGATCTATCATGCGGCCATGTATCCGGTGCCACGATGGCAGCCGATCGGCGGTTTCAAGCTAGATCGCGCCCTGATTTTGGCCATTATCCGCCAAGAATCCTATTTCAACCCGCGGGCAAAAAGTCGCCGCGGCGCGCGTGGGCTGATGCAGTTGATGCCGCGAACCGCAGCCTTTATCGGTGATGACAAGGCTCTCCGCCTGGACCGTGATCAGGTGCTTTATGATCCTGCTTTCAACATGACCTTGGGGCAGAGTTATATTGATCATTTGTTTGGCCAACAGCTGGTCAGAGGTGATTTGTTTTTGTTGTTGGCGGCCTATAACGCCGGCCCAGGCTCGCTCGCACGGTGGCGGCGAAAAGTGGATTTCCGTGATGATCCGTTATTGTTCATCGAATCTATTCCGTCTCCTGAAACCCGTGGGTATATTGAATCGGTGCTGACGAATATGTGGATGTATCGCCTAAAATTACGGCAAAGCACACCCGCCTTGGATCGGGTTGCGGCCGGCATTTGGCCGCAGTATCAAAGCATTGATGACGAAAATACAGGACGCATACACTATGCCTGGAATTGATCAAAATATTGCCTTTGTGGCCATAAATATCGCTGTTCTGACAGTTTCCGACAGCCGGGATTTAAGCTCGGATAAATCCGGCGATGTTTTGGTTGGGCGGATAACCGAAGCCGGCCATTCGGTTGTCGATCGACAAATTGTGATCGACGATCAAGCCGCCATTGTGCAGCAATTAAAGGCGTGGATTGCCGATCACGGGGTTGATGTGGTGATTGCCACCGGCGGCACCGGGTTGACTGGGCGTGACGTGACGCCGGAAGCTTTCAAAGCCGTGTTTGAGAAAGAAATCGAAGGCTTTGGGGAAATGTTCCGCTGGATATCCTTGCCTAAAATTGGACCATCAACGATTCAATCACGGGCCATTGGCGGGGTTGCCGGCGGCACCTATCTGTTTTCATTGCCTGGCTCACCGGGCGCTTGCCGCGATGGCTGGGATGAAATTTTGGTGCATCAGCTTGATATTCGATATCGGCCCTGCAATTTCGTTGAAATCATGCCGCGGCTGCAAGAACATGAGCGCGCCCGCAAAGGCGGATAGCTCTCACGGAACAGGGTTGCCGGCTATGTTAAGGCTGCCGACGGTGCGGTTCTATGGTTTGTTCTTAGCGTTTTTCTGGTGCTGGTACCGACGCCAATCTGCGCCCGTGTCAACGTCGTCAAGCTGATCTGCAAAGGCGACTTTTTGGCCGGCGGAGAGGCTGTTGACGGTGTCGCTGAGGGCGTTTGGCCCGGACCACCGGATGTTTTTGAAAGCGCTGCCGCGGCGGCGGAAATTGGCAAAGCCCACCAACCAAAAACCACCGTCAGTCGCTGGCCCGAAGACCACATCGGCATTGTTGAGCTGCCGACAAGCGGCCCTTAGATGCGACCAGTCGATGGTTGGAATGTCACTGCCGATCAAAATGCTTGGGCCCGGCGGCATGCGCCGAAAGGCATCGGCCATGCGGGCACCAAGATCACCGGTAGATTGCTGCCGGCGGCAGAAACGGCGGTGCCAGCGGCCCAAGGCGCCATTTTTCGCCGGTGCCACGAAAACATAGCGACGAAAAGCAGGTCCGTAGGCCAAGCGGCGCAGCAAAGCAGCGCTCATGGCGCGATAGGCACGGGTCGCCTGGACGCTGCCGATATCGACGGCAAGCCGGCTTTTGACATGCCCAAGCTGCGGGGTTTTGACAAAAATGATTAAATTTGGATGTTGGCCCATGACGCTGCAGCTAGCCGTAAAGCCGTTTGATGAGATGCGGCGGCAAACCTAAGAAATACAGCAACAAACAAAGCCCATTGCGCAGCATTCTGCGGCCATAACCGGCGCGCAGATAACGGCCGGCATCGGTCACGGCGTCAACATCAAAGCGGATCAGCCGGGAGCGCCCCAAGCGGCGAATGATGTCAACATCCTCCATCAGCACAATTTCCCGATAGCCGCCAATTTCCGCATACAGTTGGCGATGGATCAGCAAGCCTTGGTCACCATAGGGCAGGGCCAGCAAGTTAGAGCGCCAGCGGACCCATTTTTCAAGCCGGCGGGCGGCGGCGCTGGAATCATTCAAGCGAAATTGAAAAACCGCCGCCTTTTCAGGTGATCTTGGATGCAGGATAAAGGCGGCAATGGCGCTGTCCCAGCCGCGCGTCAAAACCGTGTCGGCATGTAAAAACAACAACCAATCAAACTGCGCCTGGTCGGCCCCTGCGGCAAGTTGTTGGCCGCGGCCCCTGCTGGCGGTTATGACCGTCACCTCAGCGGCGGTGGCGATGGCTTGGGTTTGGTCGCCGGAGCCACCGTCGCTGACAAGGATTTCAAGCTGCAACCCGCTGGGCCGATCGGCTGTCAAAGCCTGTAAGGTGGCAGGCAAACTGTCGGCCGCGTTTAAGGTTGGGATAATGACAGAGATGGCGCCGCTGCTGCGCCGTGTGATTTGGCCGCCAACGTGAGGCGCGGTTTCACCATGGGGCGATAACCGCCGATCTGAAGTGTTTTGCGGTTGCATTTCGGACATTGTATATAAGGATCACACAAGCAATAAAAGTGGGCAAATTTTTGGCCGCGCGCAAGGTCTTGGGGTTTTTTTTGATAGGCAGTAAAAAAGGACAGCGCATTTGCCAGCTTTAAGCACCGTTTTAGCAACCGCCCTGGGCCGCCACCCGCGTTTTGCCGGCGTGCAGCCGGCGGCGTTGGAAAAATTACCTCAAAAGGGCATCGCGCATATCCATTTTCGCGTTCACGGGTTTGAGTTCGATGGCCATCGACCGCTGCTGCGGGTGCCAAAACTTAGCCAGTTTGCGCTCTCACCGAAGAATAACTTGATCCATCAGGCAGCCTGCTTCAGCCGTGCTGCCGACAGCGGCCATTGCCCGCGCTTACACGATGTTTTGCCGCCATCCGCAGAGTTACCGATGGGGGTGTTGATCGTCGATGAAATTGCCGGCGTACCGATTGATCCCAGCCAGCACATGTCGGCTGTGGCGCAATGTCTGGCGCAGGTTCACGCCTTGCCGATGCCGCCGCCCGCAGCGCGGCCGCCGTTGGCCGATCACGGCGATCCGGTGGCCGGCATTATGGCCTTTATTGAAGAGCAGGCGCAGTTTGTCGCGCCAAGCGTGGCGGATCCTGAAGCCCGCCGCGAAATCATTGATGAGCTGGATTGGGCCCGGCGATTTGCGGCCAAAGCGGCAGGCCAAACACAACCACGTAGCTTGGTGCTGACCGACACCCACCCGGGGAATTATTTGATCGATGAAAAGGCCCAAGTGTGGTTTGTAGATTTGGAAAAAGCGCTGTATGGCTCACCTGCCGTTGATCTTGCCCATGCCAGCCTATTCACCTCAACGACCTGGGATATTGCTGCCAATGGCGAGCTTTCGGCGGCGCAAGTGCGGCAATTCTACGCTGATTATTTAGCTCTTCTGCCTGCTGAAAAGTCGGCAGCGCTGCGCCCCTGGCTGCTGGCAATGCGGCGGCTGACTTGGCTGCGGACCACGACCTGGAGCTGCAAATGGGCTGCCCGGACCCACGCTGTTCAGGCCGCGCGGCAAAAAACCGAGCCGCTCAGCGAGGAAGAAACGATCCTGCAGCGGCATATTGAAAACCGTCTGGTTAATTTCACGGTGCTATCGACAGTGCAGCGCTGCCGTGCCGAATGGCTGGGCCCCGATCGTCTGGATTTGGAGGCGATATGACCGCCAAAGTCGTCAACCTGCGGCGATTTCGCAAAACGGTCGCACGCCGTGAAAAGGCGGCACAGGCTGCTGAAAACCGCCGACAATTTGGCCGCAGTAAGGCTGATAAAACCAGCAATGCTGCAGCTTTGCGACAGCAAGAAAAAGCCCTTGATGGCCGCCGGTTGAGCGATCCGGCCGGCGATGACGCAAACCATGATGCGGACGCGGCACCGGAATAACCGCTGATAGACATTAATGTTCTTGTTATGTTCTTTTTTGTAAACTATGTTCTACCGATGCGCAACCTTAAGAACATGGCCCAGAACAGCCCACCGCCGATGGCCGAAAAGGCCGCCAAGCTTGGCGGCTGGCAACATCGGCGTCAGGCCGCGGCGGCACGCGCAAAAACGCCTGCGTCAGATGTCGATGGCGACAGCCTTGTGGACGATTTCCTGCAAACACAAATCATCAAAGGGCGCGGCGTAAACAGCAATGCCTCCGGTCGGTTTGAGGCCGAGCGGCGCTATCAAATTGATGACGGCTGGCCGCGCGTTGCCGAACCGCCGCGACCACGCACCGAGGTTGGCATTGATGCCTCACGGTCGATTATTACGGCCAATAAATCGCCGGATGTGGCCTTTGATCGCTCGATCAACCCTTATCGCGGCTGTGAGCATGGCTGCGTCTATTGCTTTGCGCGGCCAAGCCACGCCTATCTTGGTTTATCCCCCGGGTTGGACTTTGAAACCCAATTATTTGCAAAGCCGGATGCCGCAAGTTTGCTTGAAAAAGCATTTTGCAAACGCGGCTATCGGCCCCAGGTGATCGCCCTTGGCACAAACACCGACTGCTATCAGCCAATTGAACGTGAGCGGCGGATAACGCGGTCAGTCCTTGAGGTTTTTGATCGCTTTGGCCATCCACTCGGGTTGATCACCAAGTCCGATTTGGTCTGCCGGGATCAGGATATCCTGGCGCGGCTCGCGGCCCGGCAGTTGGTGGTCGTTAACATCTCGGTCACCACCTTGGATCGGGAATTGTCGCGGCGGTTGGAACCACGCGCACCAACACCGGCCAAACGGTTGGCGGCAATTGCCCAGTTGACGGCGGCAGGGGTGCCCGTGAATCTGTTGATGGCACCGGTGATCCCGGGCCTGAATGACCATGAAATCGAAAATATCGTATCCGCCGGGGCGGCCGCCGGCGCGCAAAGCGTCAGCCATGTACTGTTGCGCTTGCCGCATGAATTAAAAGATCTGTTTGTCGATTGGCTGCAGGCCCATGTTCCAAACCGCGCCTCGAAGGTGCTGAAACTGATCCGCGATACCCGCGGCGGCGGGCTGTATCAAAATCAGTGGGGCACGCGGATGCGGGGTGTCGGTGCCTATGCCGATTTGCTCAATAAACGTGTTGAAAAAGCCCGCCGGCGGCATGATTTAAAGGCCCGCAGTTATGATCTGGCACTGGACCAATTCGCCGTTCCAGTCGAAAATAGCCCGCAGATGAGGTTATTTTAACAGCCAAACGACAGGGCCAAAATGGCAAGCTTTGAGCTCGAACAGGCCGCCGGGGCAATGGCCGGGCGCTGCATCATTGGTGTTGATGAAGTTGGCCGCGGGCCTTGGGCAGGCCCGGTGGTTGCCGCCGCCGCCTGGTTGGATATTGCTGCCCTACCGGCGCCTATCGCCGACCGGCTTAACGATTCTAAGACCCTATCTGCGGTTGCCCGGCAGCAGATTTTGCACGCTGTCACACCCTATGCCGAAATCGCCCTTGGCCGCGCGGAAGTGGCGGAAATTGATGCGGTGAATATTTTGCAAGCAAGCTTGCGGGCGATGAGCCGGGCGGTGACGGCGCTGAGTGTTATGCTGGCGGAGCAGGGAAAAATTCCTGACCTTGCCCTCGTCGACGGCAACCGGTTGCCGGCAGATTTGCCGTGCCCTGGGCAAGCGGTGGTCAAAGGCGATGCCCATAGTCGCAGCATCGCGGCGGCCTCGATTGCCGCGAAATGCGCACGGGACGCAGAAATGGCGCTGCTTGACCAGCGCTATCCCGGCTATGGTTGGGCCCGTAATGCCGGCTATGGAACCGCACAACATCGCGCGGCAATTTCTGAAATCGGCATAACGGTGCATCACCGGCGGAGTTTTCGGCCGATCCTGGCGTTTTTGCAATCCGCCGACAATACCACCGAGTGAGTCTGCTCAGCGAACAACCCACAATATGTTGTGGATAAGTCCCTAACCTATTGACTCCATTCATAGAATCCATTTGTGACTCTTGACCTTTCGGACCGGCTGGGCCAGTCTGTCGAGCGTTTTTAAGGATTTGAGTCACCGATGAGCACGTCAACTGGCCGTCGCGAAGCGGCCCCCCGAAACTGTATTATTAACGGCGATTGCATTGAAGCGATGGCTGATCTGCCTGCAGAATCAGTTGATTTAATCTTTGCCGATCCACCCTATAACCTGCAGTTATCAGGGGAGTTGCATCGCCCCAATAACACCCTTGTGGATGGTGTCGACAATGACTGGGACAGGTTTGACGGCTTTGCCGCCTATGACCGTTTCAGCCATGCTTGGTTGGCGGCGGCGCGGCGGGTCTTAAAACCCAGCGGCAGTCTTTGGGTGATTGGCAGTTATCATAATATCTTCCGGGTCGGTGCGACCTTGCAGGACCTTGGATTTTGGATTCTCAATGACGTGATTTGGCGGAAAACAAATCCGATGCCGAATTTTCGCGGTAAGCGTTTTACCAATGCGCATGAAACCTTGATTTGGTGCGCCCGCGATGAAGCTTCAAAAAAATATACGTTCAATTATGACGCCATGAAGACTTTTAACGATGACCAGCAGATGCGCAGCGACTGGTTGATCCCGTTATGCACCGGTGCCGAGCGGCTGAAGGTGAACGGTGAAAAAGCCCATCCAACACAAAAGCCTGAAGCATTGTTGGCGCGGGTGATTTTGGCCGCGTCTAAACCAGGTGATTTGGTTTTAGACCCATTTTTCGGCAGCGGCACCTCGGGCGCGGTGGCCAAACGCCTGGGCCGTGATTATATCGGCATCGAACAGGATCCTGGTTACATCGTTATTGCCAAGGCGCGGCTTGCGGCGGTGCAGCCGATTGCCGATCCTGACCTGTTGCAAGTCACCGAGAAACGCAGTGAGCCGCGGGTTCCTTTTGGCAGCTTGTTAGAGCGCGGCATGATCGCTCCCGGCGAGGTGATGTCAGATGCCCGTGGCCGCTGGTTTGCCAAAGTGCGGCCTGATGGCTCCTTGGTGGCGGCCGATAGCCGCGGCTCAATTCATGCCGTCGGTGCCGCCGTGCAAGGTGCACCGGCGTGCAACGGTTGGACTTTTTGGTACGTCAAACGCCAGGGTAAGGCGGTCTCGATTGATCTGTTTCGCCAGCGTGTACGCCAAGAACTGTCGGCCAGCCCGGCGGCGGTTTAACCAACGGCCTGACGATCATCCGCGGATTGTTTTGGCGGCCCTGGCTGCAACCCCCAGATGAGGATCAAGCCAAGCAACCAAAAGCCCAAGATGACCGTCATGCCAAGGCGTTGGCTGTCGGTGATCAGGCTGATCCAGCCGACCAGGGCCGGCCCCACGAAGGCTGTCGCTTTGCCGGAAAGTGCGAACAGACCAAACATTTCGCCACGTTGATCGCTAGGTGCGAAGCGTGCCATGAGCGTTCTGCTGGCGGCTTGTACCGGGCCAACAAAGATCCCCAGCGTCACGGCGGCGATCCAAAACCCGGTCACATGGTGCACGGAAAGGACCGCCGCACCTGTGATCAATAGACCGATTAAACCGGCAACAATGGTGGTTTTGGAGCCAAGCCAATCATCGATCCAGGCAAAGCTTAGCGCCCCTAGGCCGGCGGTGATGTTGAGTGCGATCGCAAAGATAAT